>JACRIZ010000023.1 GCA_016235765.1 Rhodocyclales bacterium
ACGCCACCGCCTTCCATCACGGCAAGTTCGTCGCCGTCTCCGATGCGGACCTCAAGGGCAAATGGTCCGTGGTGTTCTTCTACCCGGCCGACTTCACCTTCGTCTGCCCGACCGAGCTGGGCGACCTGGCCGACAACTACATGGTCTTTCGCGACCTCGGCGTCGAGATCTACGCCGTATCCACCGACACCCACTTCACGCACAAGGCCTGGCACGACACCTCGGAAACCATCGGCAAGATCCGCTTCCCGATGGTCGGCGACCCGACCGGCGTGATCACCCGCAACTTCGGCGTGATGATCGAGGAAGCGGGCCTGGCCGAGCGCGGCACCTTCGTGATCGACCCGCAGGGCAGGATCCAGATCGTCGAGATCAACGCCGGCGGCATCGGCCGCGATGCCTCCGAGCTGCTGCGCAAGGTCAAGGCCGCGCAATACGTCGCCAGCCACCCGGGCGAAGTCTGCCCCGCCAAGTGGAAGGAAGGCGAAGCCACGCTGGCGCCGTCCCTCGACCTCGTCGGCAAGATCTGAGGGAGTCACCGCCATGCTCGACGCCGCCATCAGGACCCAGCTTGCCGCCTATCTGGAAAAGCTCCAGCAGCCGATCGAACTCGTGGCCTCCATGGACGATTCCGACGCCGCCCGCCGGATCGGCGCGCTGCTGGCCGACATCGCCGCGCTGTCCGACAAGGTCAGCGCGCGCACCGACGGCATCGATGCGCGGCGGCCCTCCTTCTCCGTCGGCCTGCCTGGCGAAGCACACCGCATCCGCTTCGCCGGCCTGCCCATGGGGCACGAATTCACCACGCTCGTCCTCGCGCTGTTGCAGACCGGCGGCCACCCGCCCAAGGTCGATGCTTCGGTGATCGAGCAGATCGAGCGCATCGACACCAAGCTGCACTTCGAGACCTTCATTTCCCTCTCGTGCCACAACTGCCCGGACGTCGTGCAGGCGCTCAACCTCATGGCCGTGCTCAATCCGAACGTCGAGAGCGTGATGATCGACGGCGCGCTGTTCCAGCACGAAGTCGAGGCGCGCGGCATCATGGCCGTGCCCATGGTCTTCGCCAACGGCGAGCACTTCGGCCAGGGCCGCATGACGATCGAGGAGATCGTCGCAAGAGTCAGTGACGGCAACACGCCACCCATGGAAGACAAGGACCCCTTCGACGTGCTGGTGGTGGGCGGCGGCCCGGCCGGTGCGGCGGCGGCGGTCTATGCGGCGCGCAAGGGCATCCGCACCGGCGTGGTGGCCGAGCGCTTCGGCGGCCAGGTGCTCGACACCCTGTCCATCGAGAACCTCATCTCCGTACCGCACACCGAAGGCCCGAAGCTCGCGGCCGCGCTGGAGCAGCACGTCAAGGAGTACGAAGTCGACATCATGAAGCTCCAGCGCGCCGAGGCCCTGGTGCCCGGTGCCGAGTTCCACGAAGTGCGCCTCGCCTCGGGCGCCACGCTCAAGGCCAGGAGCGTCATCCTCGCCACCGGCGCGCGCTGGCGGCAGATGAACGTGCCCGGCGAAGAGCAGTACAAGGCCAGGGGCGTCTGCTTCTGCCCGCACTGCGACGGTCCGTTGTTCAAGGGCAAGCGCGTCGCCGTCATCGGCGGCGGCAACTCGGGCGTCGAGGCGGCCATCGACCTCGCCGGCATTGTCGAGCACGTGACCTTGCTCGAATTCGACATCAGGTTGCGCGCCGACGCGGTCTTGCAGGCCAAGCTCAAGAGCCTGCCCAACGCCGCGGTGATCGTCAATGCGCAGACCACCGAAGTGACCGGCGACGGCCAGAAGGTGAACGGCATCACCTACAGGGATCGCAGCAGCGGCGTGGCGCACAACATCGAGCTCGACGGCATCTTCGTCCAGATCGGCCTCTTGCCCAACACCGACTGGCTCAAGGGCACCGTCGCGCTCAGCCCGCGCGGCGAGATCGAGGTCGATGCCCGCGGCCAGACCTCCGTGCCCGGCGTCTTCGCGGCCGGCGACTGCACCACCGTGCCCTACAAGCAGATCATCATCGCCATGGGCGAGGGCGCCAAGGCATCGCTGTCCGCCTTCGACCACCTGATCCGCGCCGCGGTACCGGCGGCAGTGCCAGCCTGAGGCGGCGTGCCGCCACGGCTGACTCTCGGCAAGGAAGCTCCGCTCAGGCGATCGGCATGCGGCTGGCGTTGGCGGCCAGCCAGGCGTCAAAGGTGAGCAACTGCGGGTTCAGGGCGCGGGATCGGGCGGGATCGCGGTTGCGCAGGAACTCGTCGCCGAGTATGGCCTGGAACTGGAACATGTTGCCGAGATCTTCCGCACCCGGAAAGCCCAGGCCGCGGTAGACGTCGAAGGGCACGTCGCTGTAGCCGACCTTGCGCCGGAGGGCATGGCCCATCTTCGCTGCCATCTCCGGCCCCGACAGAACCTCGCCGGCAACGCCGATCCGCTGGCCGATGGTGTCGGCGCCCTCGCGGAACACGCCGTAGGCGCACTTGCCGATGTCTTCCGCGGCGATTCCCGGCAGCTTGGCGCCGCCGAGCGGCAGCGCGAGCACCAGGTCGCCGTCAGGGCCCTTGCGCGGCCCCATGCCGAAATGGATGAAGTTTTCCCAATAGAACGACGCGAGCAGGTAGGTGGTGGGCGCCGCCTCTTCGGCGAAGACGTGATCCGCCGCGCCCTTGGCATCGAAGTGGGGCACCTTGTACCTGCCCTGCAGCGTCTGCAGGCGGCCGTCGTCAAGGGGAATCCATCTTCGCGTGTCCTCGAGGGTCGACCAGATGACGTGCTGGACGCCGGCCTTCCGGGTGGCCCTGGCCATGGCGGTGGCCTGGACGCCCTCCCGTTCCGGCGACAAGTGTTCCCAGAAGTTGGTGACGCAGAAGACCCCGTGGGCCCCGGCGAATGCCCGCTCCAGGCTCGCGGGATCGTCGCTGTCGCCGGCCACGACTTCGGCGCCAAGCTTTGCCAGGGCGCGAGCCTTTTCCGAGTCGGGCTTGCGGGTAAGCGCGCGCGGCACGAACGGACTCCCCGGATCGGCAAGCATGGCGCGGACCAGCCCGCCGCCCTGTGCACCGGTGGCGCCTACTACGGTGATGATCTTCTTTTCAGGCATGGCCGTCCTCCTTTTCTATGCCGAATAGAAAGGGCGCGCCCTTTGACGCGTCGCGCCCGCGTTCACTTAGGCTTGAGAGTTCGGCGGTGTCGAACAGTTCCGCGCCGGCATCGGCGCGTCGAGGACCCCGTCTATCCGCGCCCGGCTTTGTCCGCCGCGGGCGGGAACTGCTCGGGGTCGGCCATGGTGCCGCGGCAGACTTCGGTGCCGCAGGCGCAAGCATAGTCCGAATAAGCCTCGGAATGCGAAGCCACGTCCAGCCGGTAGTCCCAGGTCAGCTCTTCACCCTGCTTCACAGGTCGCAGCGTGTACAGGTAGGCCCGCGGCGGCTCGCTGCCTTCCTCTTCCGCCAGCTCGCAGTTGGGGTCGCAGCCATGGTTGGCCAGGGCCGCCCAGCCCGTGCCGTCGATGCCGGAGCCGTCCGAAAGGCGCAGGAAGCGCGTGAAGCCATCGTCGATCAAGTCCGGCAATTCGCCCTTCGGGTAGCGGACCCCCTTGTATTCGATGAGCCTGATGCCCGCCTCCAGATCGCGGGCGGCGAACAGGCCCAGGCCGTGCAGCCTGCTCCTTCTCGCAATCACTTTCGCTGCCATGCTTGGTCTGCCGTCGAAAAGGCCCGAAGCATAAACGATCTCGCAGCGAATGCATCGGGCACCGAACCCTTTCCCGCCGCGCTCCCCTGGGATGTCCTATCCCCTGTACCCCGCCGTCGGGACCAGCCGCCACTCGCCGTTGCCGGCGAGCTCCAGGACCTGCTTGTGGAATTTCAGGAGGGTGGCGTGGTGGCTGACGCTGACGAGGGTCGTCGCGTCGGTGGCCAGCTCGGCATAGAGGCGCTCTTCGTTGGCGATGTCCAATGCGCTGGTCGCCTCGTCCAGCACCACGTAGGCAGGCCGCAAGAGCAGTACCCGGGCGAGCGCGAGGCGCTGCTGCTCGCCGATGGAAAGCACCTTTTCCCAGTCCCTTTCCGTGTCCAGGCCGCCGAAGCGCTCGGCGAGATCCGTCAGGTTCACCCGGTCCAGCAGGCGTAGCAGCTCGGCGTCCTGGACCGGCATGCCATTCTTCGGATACAGGAGCTGGCTGCGCAACGATCCCAGGATCATGTAAGGACGCTGGGGCAGGAACAGGATCTGATTCGCCGCCGGCCGGACGATGCGGCCGCCGCCGCAGTTCCACAGACCGGCGATGGCGCGCAGCAGCGAACTCTTGCCGGTGCCGCTTTCGCCGACGACCATCAAGCCCTGGCCGGGTTCGACGGTCGCCGAGAGGTTGTTGATCAGGATGCGTCCGCCGCTCGGCGTCAGCAGAGTCAGGTGCTCCAGCGCCAGGCCCGGGCCCTCGACCGATTCGATCACGCTGCCGGCGGGTGCGGCCGGTGCCTCCAGCGACCGCGAAAAGGTGCTGAGGCGGTCGATCCCCGCGGCAAAGCGGCTCAGGCCCTCGAAGTTCTCCACGATCACCGAGATTGCGCTCAGCACCGCCGCGAATGCGCCGCCGGCCTGCACGGCCCTGCCGACCTCGAGTTCGCCGGACAGCACCCGCGTGGCGATGATGGCGCTGGGCAGAACGATGGTCAGCAGGCTGAAGGTGTACTGGAACAGGTTCAGGAACAGTTGGCTGCGGATGACCCGGTTAAAGTTGTCGAACGCCGCGGTGAAGCGCTTGCGAACCTGCAACAGTTCTTGCGCCTCGCCGCGGTAGAAGGCGATCGACTCGGCATTTTCGCGGATGCGCACCAGGCCGAAACGGAAGTCCGCCTCCCGCCGGAGCTGGAGGAAGTTGAGGGCCAGCAGGGGCTTGCCGAATATCGCCAGGGCGAAGACGGTGCCGAAGATTGCATAGACGACCAGGAAATACACCAGCTCCCGCGAGATCGACCAGAGCACGGCGCTGAACGCAACCAGTTGCAGGATCGAAGCGCAAAGCACCAGCAGGTAGTACAGCGAGCGCTGCGTGAAGGTGTTGATGTCCTCGGAGATCCGCTGGTCCGGGTTGTCGATGCCGAGGTTGGCATTCAGCTCGTAGTAGTGGCGCTGGGCGAAGTAGCGTTCGAGGAAGCGGCTGGTCAGCCAGCGCCGCCAGAGGATGCCGAGCCCATCGCGGACGAAATAGTAGAAGGCGTAGATGGGCACCGCCACCAGCAGCAGAAGGACGCTATAGCGGATGGAGGTCCAGAAGCGCTCCTCGTCCCGCGCCGCCAGCGCCGAGGTGAATTCCCCCGTCTGCTCGTTGAACAGCACCGCGAAGCGTGTCTGCCCGAGCAGCAGCACCACCAGCAGCGCCACCAGGCTCCAGGCCTTCCACCTTTCCTCGAGGCGCCAGTAGGGTGCGGCAATGGCCCAGAACCGCTGCCACAAGTGACGATCGATCGCTTTCATTGGCAATTGGGTGGCAAGCCGGTTGTCCTCGCGCGGCATGGGGTGCGCCCGGATTATGCCAGCGCCGGCCGCGGTAACACCTTGCAACAAAAATCGGCGCAAGGATACAAGGCCTGAACATCCGGACGATACAGTCACGCCACGAATCGCCATACGTGAGGGAGCGCACCATGGCCAAACGAATCGGATCAGAGTTGTTCATTGCCTGCCTGCTGGCGGCTTCGGTCGTCATGACATCCTGCGGCGGCGGCGGGGGCGGCGATGGTGGCGGGGGCGGCGGAGGCGACCCGGCCCCGAAAACCTTCTGGCTCGAACCCGCGGGCGGCGGCACGGTGATCGCCGTCGGCCAGTCGATCGACGTCTTCGCGGCCTGGAAGGCCAACGCCACCGATCCCTACCCGGCCTATGTCGACGCCGCACAGGTTACCTGGACATCGTCCAACCCCGCCTGCGCGACGATCAGCGCGTCCGGCATCGTCACCGGGCTGACGGCCTGCAGCACCGTCATCACGGCCAACTACTCCTCGCCCGCCGGTCAACTGAGCGACCAGCTCACCGTCCAGGTGAGCGGCGAGTGGATCAACCGCAGCGTGTCGGTGGCCGGGCAGGGCCCTCGGCAGTACTCGCTCTACGTGCCGGATCTCGGCGGCACCGGCGGATCGCATCCGGCCTTGCTGTCGCTGCATGGCGGCGGCGGCAGCGCCATGCTGCAGGCCGCCTCCAGCCGCCTGGTCGAACTGGCCAGCGCACAGAAGATCTACGTCGCCTTCCTCGAAGGCAGTGGCGTCATCAGCACCTTCAACGGCGGCGCCTGCTGCGGCTATGCGGCCACTAACAACATCGACGACGTCGCCTACGCCACCGCGGTGATCGACGACATCGAAGCCCGCGACAGCGTGGACGCCGCCAGGGTCTATTCCACCGGCTTCTCCAACGGCGGCATCATGTCGCACCGTCTCGCCTGCGCCATCGCCGACCGCATCGCCGGCATCGCCGCGGTCGGCGGCGCCTCGGGCCAGTTCGACCAGAACCTCACGCAGTACTACGCCTGCAACCCCGCGCGGCCGATTCCCGTGCTGCACATCCATGCCACCAACGACCGCAACTACCCCTACGCCGGCGGCACCGGCGACGGCCTCTCGGCCACCGCCTACTACCCTGTCGAAGCCACCATCGCCGACTGGCGCGCGCGCAACAACGTTACGGCGCAGGCCACGACTGAAACCGTGGGCGCATCCACCACCTGCTACAAGTACGAAACGCCGGCCAACGCCAGCCTGCCGAGCGCGCGCGTCACCCTGTGCAAGGTCGACCCGGTCGACGTCTACGATCCGGTGAACGAGATCGTCTTCGGCGGCGGCCACGCCTGGCCGGGCGGCACCCGCTCTCCTTCCGCGA
>JACRIZ010000022.1 GCA_016235765.1 Rhodocyclales bacterium
CACGCGCGGCGGCATGTTGAGGCGGCCGAGTTCCATCAGCGAGGCGTTCTGCACCAGGAGGCGCATGACCACCGATTCGCCGAACTGGGTCGGCATGCTCGAGATGCGCACGTCGATCGGCGTGCTGCGCAATTGCAGCGCGAAGCGACCGTCCTGCGGCAGGCGTTTCTCGGAAATATCGAGGCCGGACATCAGCTTCAGGCGCAGCACCAGCGCCGAGGCGATCTTGGCGTCGGCCTCGGTCTGGATGTGCAGCACGCCGTCGATGCGGAAGCGGATGATCAGCGACTTTTCCTGCGGCTCGACGTGGATGTCCGAGGCGCGCATCTTCAGCGCCTCCTCGAACACGGTGTTGAGCAGCTTGACGACCGGCGCATCCTCGGCGCCGGGCGCCAGGCCGAGCACGGAACCGAACTCGAGCGGGATGTCGCCCATCTCCTGCGTCAGTTCCTTGGCCAGGCCCGAGATTTCCTCGGTACGGCGATAGACGCGGTCGAGCAGCGGGACGAGCTGGCTTTCGATCACCACCACGAGTTCGATTTCGTGGCGGACGATGCGCGCCACCTCGTCGTAGGCGGTGATGTCGGTGGGATCGGCGAAACCGACGCGCAACTGGCCGTCCTGCTCGTCGAGGACGATAGCGCGGAAGCGCCGGGCCTGCGGTTCCGGCAGCAGCTTGATCAGGTCGGGTTTCGGCTGGAAGCTGCGCAGATCGACGAATTCGGCGCGCAACTGGCGCGCCAGCGCCTTGGCGATGCCGTCCTCGGTGACGTAGCCGCTATCGACGAAGATGCGGCCGAGCTTGCGGCCGCTGCGCTTCTGTTCCTCGAGCGCCAGCCCGAGCTGCTCGTTGCTGAGCAGCCCTTCCTGTATCAGCAAATCACCCAGGCGTATGCGTTGCGGCGGCCGAGCCATCGGTTATCCGGCGAATCTCGCTAAAGAAAATTATGAGGTTTTCATTGCAGCACAATGATTTATCGGCAAAAAATAATACGAATTGAGCCAAATCGCAAGAAAAACCACGCTTGCGACCTACCTGACCTGTTGCGCTGCCGTCAGTTTGCCCTTCGCCCAGGTGCGCAAATGGGCAAGTACACCCGTCAAATTGGCCCAATCCTCGGCCAGCTTGTTCTTCATGATTTCGCGCCGTTCCGGTTCGGCGCGCAGGCAGTGGTCGATCTGCTCCTGGATGAGTTCGCGGGCGTGCTCCTCGGCCGCCTGGGTGACATGGCGCTGCGCGTCACGGCTCGAAAAGTCCTCGGCGAGGCGGAAAGGCAAGGCGATCGTCGCCAGCCGCGCCAGTTCGCGCAGGCTGTCGGCCCGCTGGATCAGCGCAATCTGTGTTTCGCAACGGGTGGCAAAGCGGCGTGCTTCGAGCCGCAGGATCGCCTGTTCCGCCGGGTCGCCGCGTGCCATGAGCTCGTTTCCCCAATAGACTGCGGCCATCCTAATCGAATTGCCCGGCCATGTTCCACATCGTCCTCTTCCAGCCCGAGATTCCGCCCAACACCGGCAACGTCATCCGCCTGGCGGCCAACACCGGCGCAACGCTGCACCTGGTGCGGCCGCTCGGCTTCGACATCGACGACCGCTCACTGCGCCGGGCGGGGCTCGACTACCACGAGTACGCCACCATGCGCGTGCACGAGGACTGGGCCGAGTGTCGCGCGGCGCTGGCGGATGCGCGCTTGTTCGCGATCACCACCAAGGGGGATACCGCCCTGCATGCGGTGCAGTTCCGGCCCGGCGATGCCTTCGTCTTCGGCCCGGAATCGCGCGGCCTGCCCGCGGACATGCTGGGCGATTTTCCGGCGCCGCAGCGCCTGCGCTTGCCGATGCTGCCGGGCAACCGCAGCCTCAACCTGTCGAACGCGGTGGCGGTGACGGTGTTCGAAGCCTGGCGGCAACAGGGCTTCGCGGGCGGCGGCTGACAAAAGTCAGCCCTGGTGGTACGCCACCCTGTCGGTGGCTAGGCCGACTCGGTCTTGGTGTCGCGGCCCATCAGCCGCTCGACGGTTTCGGCCGCCTTGATGCGGCCGTCGAGCACGGCGCAGATGGCTTCGGTGATCGGCATGTCCACGCCGAGTTCGACGGCGCGCCGCAGGACTTCGCGCGCCGTCATCACGCCCTCGGCAACGTGGCCGAGTTCGCGCAGGATGGCATCGACCGGCCGCCCCGAGGACAGCGCCAGACCGACCCGGCGATTGCGCGACAGGTCGCCCGTGCAGGTGAGGATCAGGTCGCCCAGGCCGGCCAGGCCCATGAAGGTCTCGCGCCTGGCGCCGAGCGCGGCGCCGAAGCGGGTGATCTCGGCCAGGCCGCGCGTCATCAGCGCGGCGCGGGCATTGAGGCCGAGGCCGAGGCCGTCGCAGAGGCCGGTGGCGATGGCCAGCACGTTCTTGACCGCGCCGCCGACTTCCGCGCCGACGATGTCGTCGTTGGCGTAGATGCGCAGGCGCGCGGTATGCAGCGCCTCCGCCATGTCGGTGGCGAACGCGAGGTCGCGCGAAGCCAGCGTCACGGCCGTCGGCAGGCCCCTGGCGACCTCTTCGGCGAAGCTCGGTCCGGTCAGGGCGCCGCACGGAACGCGCGTGCCGAGTTGTTCGACGACCTGGTGCGGCAGCAAACCCGTGCCCGCTTCCAGCCCCTTGCAGACCCAGAGGAAGGGCACCCGCCCGCCCAGCGCGCCGACGGTGTTGCGCAAGCCGGCCATGGGCGTGGCAACCAGCGCCAGGTCGGCATCGGCAACCGACGTCGAAAAGTCGGCACTCACCGCCAGCGTGGCCGGCAGGGCGTGGCCGGGCAGGAATTCGAGGTTCTCGCGCGCGGCGTTCATCGCGGCCGCATGTTCGACCTGCCAGGTCCACAAGCGGACTTCGTGGCGACCGGCGAAGGCCAATGCGAGCGCAGTGCCCCAGGCCCCGGCGCCGAGTACTGCGATCTTCATGTGCTCAGAGGCCCCAGACCTGCACGACCTTGACGTAGCCCTGCTGGCCGCCGCGGTGCTGCACCTTCACCCAGCCGCTCGGCCCCGCTTCGACGTACTCGAGCAACACGTCGCGCTCGGCCTCGAACACCACCGGCGCCGGGTCGTCCGCCTGCACGCGCACCTGCGCGCGCTCAGCACTGACGATCAGCATGCGCTTTTCGGACAGCAGGCGCTTTTCCATCCAGACCAGTTCGCCGCCGGCATCACGCACCTTGACCCAGGCATCGAGCACCACGATGGCCTCGACCGGCGTGCCGCGCGCAACCGCGTAGAGCGGCGTTCCCTGTCGGGAGGGCGAATCGTAGGCCAGGGCGGGTTCGGCGACCGAAAGATAGTCGAGCGCCGCCGCGGGCAGCGCCACCAGCATGCCGAGCATCGAAAGCGTCGCGCGCAGCCGCATGGCTTTACTGGATCGGGACTTCGCGGGCGCCCTGTTCGGCTTCCATGCGCTGCCGATAGACCGACTCGAAGTTGACCGGGGCGAGCAGCACGGGCGGGAAGCCGGCGCGGGTGACGCAGTCGGAGACGGCTTCGCGCGCGTAGGGGAAGAGGATGTTCGGGCAGGCAACGGCCACGATCGGCTCGAGGTCCGCCTCCGGCACGTTCTGGATCAGGAAGATGCCGGACTGGGCGACTTCGACCAGGAATTGCGTCTTGTCGCCGACCTTGGCGGTGACGGTGACCGTCAGCGACACCTCGTAGGTGCCCTCGCCGACCGTGGTGCCCGAGGAACCCATTTGCACTTCGATCTGGGCCGCCTCGCGCTCGAGGAAACACTGCGGCGCATTGGGTAGCTCGACGGAAAGATCCTTGACGTAGATCTTCTCGATGCTGAATACCGGTTGTTGCTGTTCGCTCATGACGGGTGGCTGCGGTAAGTGGAAATGAGCGGCGATTCTACCGCAGGCCCGGTTACCCGCCTGTTACGCGGCCAGCAAGGGGTCCAGCTTGCCCTGGCGGTCCAGGTCGTGCAGGTCGTCGCAGCCGCCGACGTGCGTCTCGCCGATGTAGATCTGCGGCACGGTGCGGCGGCCGGTGCGGGCGATCATTTCCTCGCTGCGGGCGGGTTCGAGATCGATGCGGACCTTCTCGATCTCGCCGACGCCCTTGCGCTTGAGCAGGGCCTCGGCGCGCACGCAATAGGGGCATACCGCCGTGCAGTACATCAGGACATGTGGCATGGCGCTCAGCCCTTGGTGGTGACGGGCAGGCCGGCACCGCTCCAGGCGCCGATGCCGCCGCTGAGGTTGAAGACGCGCGCGAAGCCGGCACGCTGCAGGGTGCCGCAGGCGGTCGAGGAGCGGTTGCCGCTGGCGCAGCAGACGATCACCGGCTTGTCCTTGAATTTCTCCAGCTCGCTGAGGTGCTTGGCCAACTGGCCGAGCGCAACGTGGCGGGCATTGGGGATATGGCCGGACGACCACTCGCTGGTCTCGCGTACGTCAAGCACCAGCGCATCCTCGCGGTTGATCAGCAGCGTGGCCTCGGGAATCGAAATGCCCTTGCCGCCGCCGCGGATGAACGACGACAGCAGCATGGCGCCACTGACGGCCGCCGCGATCACCCACATCATGTTTTGCTGCACGAAATCCATTTGATCCTCTCAACTCTTGTAACCGGAAACGCCGCAGAACACCTCGCGCATCAGCCCGATCAACTGCAGCGTGCGCGGGTCGGCGACGCGATAATAAACACGGTTGGCGTCCTTGCGGGTTTGCAGTACGCCCTTGTCGCGCAAAATGCCCAGATGCTGCGAGATGTTGCTTTGCGAGGTGCCCACCGCATCGACGATGTCCTGCACGCAGACTTCCTCGTCGCCGACCACGCAGAGTATCTTCAAGCGCAGCGGGTGCGAGATGGCCTTCAGGGACCGGGCCGCGGTCTCGATGTGCTCCTGCTGGTCGATCAGATCGTGAATCGCGCTGGTGCCCATGCTTTCCCCCTTCGCATTCCGGACAATGCAAATATTATAGAATACTGTTTTTGCGCTGCGGCGATTGGTTTTATCATTCGCGGCCTCCGCCTTCCTCGCCCCGAACGGCTCATTACACCATGTACAAGCTTGTCCTCCTCCGCCACGGCGAATCCGTCTGGAACCAGGAAAACCGCTTCACCGGCTGGACCGACGTCGGCCTGACCGACAAGGGACTGGCCGAAGCCAGGATGGCGGGCAAGCTGATGAAGGAGGCCGGCTTCGAATTCGACGTCGCCTACACCTCGGTGCTCAAGCGCGCCATCAAGACCCTGTGGACGGCGCTGGAGGTCATGGACCGGATGTGGATTCCGATCCACCACTCGTGGCGGCTGAACGAGCGCCACTACGGCGCCCTGCAAGGCCTCAACAAGGCCGAGACCGCGGCGCAGTTCGGCGAGGACCAGGTCAAGATCTGGCGCCGCTCCTACGACACGCCGCCGCCCGCGCTGGCCGACGGCGACCCGCGCATCGAAGCCGCCGACCCGCGCTATGCCAGCCTGCCGGCCGGCCAGTTCCCGCGCACCGAATGCCTCAAGGACACGGTCGCCCGCTTCCTGCCCGCCTGGCACGAAACCATAGCGCCGGCCGTCAAGTCCGGCCGGAGCGTGATCGTCGCCGCGCACGGCAACAGCCTGCGGGCGCTGATCAAGTACCTCGACAACATCTCCGACCAGGACATCGTCGGCCTTAACGTTCCCACCGGTCAGCCGCTGGTCTATGAACTGGACGCCGACCTCAAGCCCATCAAGAGCTACTACCTGGGCGACGAAGAGGCCATCAAGAAGGCGATGGACGCGGTTGCCAACCAGGGCAAGGCGAAGTAGCGGCGCCGTTGCCGGCGTCCTTCTCGCGGTCATCTGCGGGACGGCGCTCGCCGCTGCGCCGGCGACGCGCAAGGCGGAACTGAAGGAGCGGCAGGGGGAGGTGCGCGAGCGCATCGAGACCCTGCGCCGCGACCTGGCGAAGACCGAGGAATCGCGTGCCGACGTCGCCGACCAATTGCGCGAATCCGAATCCGCCATCTCCGACGCCAACCGCGGCCTGCACCAGCTCGGCCAGAAGCGCGCCGCCGTGCAAGGCGACATCCGCGCCCTGGAAAGTCAGTCGCGGCGGCTCGCCGAACAGACCGCCGTGCAGCAGGACCACCTGTCGCGCCTGTTCTACCGCCACTACACGCACGGCAGCCGCGTCGAGATGGACGCCTTCAGCCTGCTGATGAGCGGTCGCGACCCCAACCAGGCCGCCCTCGACTACCAGTACCTGAAGAGCCTGTCGCAGGCGAAGGCCGACCTGATCGCCGACCTGCGCGCCAAGGAGAAGGAAAAGAAGCGCCTTGCCGGCGCCGCGCGCGACAAGAACGCCGAACTGGAGGCCATCGAAGAGAAGCAACGCCAGGCCCGTACCCGCCTGCTGGGCCAGCAGAAGGAGCGCCAGGCATTGCTGGCGCGCACCGCGGAGAAGATCAAGGCGCAGCGCAAGGAGATCGGCGCCCTGCAGCGCGACGAGAAGCGGCTGACCGACCTGATCGCCAAGCTGGCCAGGGCCGCCAAGCGCCCGGCCAGGCCGGCGCCGGGCAAGAAACAGTCGGCCACCGTCCACAACTACCGCACGCCCGATCCAGCCCAGGCCGGCGGCGCCTTCGCGGCGCTGCGCGGCAGGCTGGCCCTGCCGGTGCGGGGCGAGATCGCCAGCCGCTTCGGCAAGCCGAGACCGGAAGGCGGCACAACCTGGAAGGGCCTGTTCATCCGCGCCGCGGAAGGAAGCGAAGTGAAGGCGGTCGCCGCTGGCGAGGTGGTGTTCGCCGATTGGCTGCGCGGCTTCGGCAACCTGCTGGTGGTGGACCACGGCGACGACTTCCTGTCGGTCTATGGCAACAACCAGTCCCTGCTCAAGGAAACCGGCCAGCGGGTCGCGCCCGGCGAGGTCGTCGCCACGGTGGGCAATACCGGTGGCAACCCGGAATCGGGTTTATACTTTGAACTCCGACATCAGGGACAGGCTTTCGACCCGATCCGCTGGGTCCGCCTGCGCTGATGCCCTTTTCGACGGAGCATTCATGCGCAGCAAATTGCAGCAGGCCGGTCTCGTCTTCGTCGGCGTCGTCGCCGGCATCCTGATCAGCGTCAATTACTCGGCTGTCGCCCAGAAGGAAGCGGCGGCGCCGTTGCCCGTCGAGGAACTGCGCACCTTCGCCGACGTGTTCGGCGCCATCAAGCAGGGCTATGTCGAGCCGGTCGAGGACAAGAAGCTGATCACCTACGCGATCAGCGGCATGCTCGCCAACCTCGACCCGCACTCGGCCTACCTCGACGCCGAAGCGTTCAAGGACCTGCAAGTGAGCACGCAGGGCGAGTTCGGCGGACTCGGCATCGAAGTCGGCATGGAAGATGGCTTCGTCAAGGTAGTCTCGCCGATCGAGGACACGCCCGCCTACCGGGCCGGCATCAAGGCCGGCGACCTGATCATCAAGCTCGACGACACGCCGGTCAAGGGCATGACGCTGACCGATGCCGTCAAGAAGATGCGCGGCAAGCCGAAGACCTCGATCAAGCTGACCGTGGCGCGCAAGGGCGAGGCCAAGCCGCTCGAGTTCGTCATCGTCCGCGACAAGATCAAGGTGCAGAGCGTCAAGTCGAAGACCATCGAACCCGGCTACGGCTATGTGCGCGTCACCCAGTTCCAGGAAGAGACCGCGGCCGACCTGGCACGGCACATCGACAAGCTCTACAAGGACAAGGAAGCCAAGGGCGAACCGCTCAAGGGTATGGTGCTCGACCTGCGCAACGACCCCGGCGGCCTGCTGCACGGCGCGATCGGCGTCGCCGCCGCCTTCCTGCCGGCCAAGACCCTGATCACCTCCACCGACGGCCGCACCGAGGATGCCAAGCGCAAGTACACCGCCAGCACCGAGGACTATCTGCGCGGCCAGAAGTCGGACTTCCTGAAGGATCTGCCGGCCAGTATCAAGTCGGTGCCGCTGGTGGTACTCGTCAACGGCGGCTCGGCTTCGGCTTCCGAAATCGTCGCCGGCGCCCTCCAGGATCACAAGCGCGCGGTCA
This sequence comes from Rhodocyclales bacterium, assembly GCA_016235765.1. Classification (GTDB taxonomy): domain Bacteria; phylum Pseudomonadota; class Gammaproteobacteria; order Burkholderiales; family Rhodocyclaceae; genus Fen-999. The sequence continues at coordinate 8,024 of JACRIZ010000022.1, forward strand.
TCATGGGCACGCAGACCTTCGGCAAGGGGTCGGTGCAGACCGTGCTGCCGCTCTCCAACAACACCGCCGTCAAGCTGACCACGGCGCGCTATTACACGCCGAACGGGCGCTCGATCCAGGCCAAGGGCATCGAGCCCGACGTGATCGTCGAGGAAACCGCCAACGGCGGCAGCCACGAGCGCCTGCGCGAAGCCGACCTCGAGCGCCACCTGGACAACGACAAGGAAAAGCTGCCGGCCAAGGAAGCCGACAAGCCCGCCAAGCCGCAACCCAAGGCCGGCAAGGGCAAGGGCGGCAAGGACGAAGAGGAAGAGGCCGCCAAGCAGCCGCCGTTCGAGATCGCATCGAAAAGCGACTACCAGCTTGGCCAGGCAGTCAACCTCCTCAAGGCCTGGCAGGTGATCAAGGCAAAATGAGACTCAACCCGGAGCAGGCGCGGCTGATCAGGGACAAGGAGCGGGGGCTGCATCGCCCGCACCCCCTGCTGCCGCAGACCGGGACCCGCAAGCACCGCGAAATCCGCTTCGCCAAGCTGCCGCCCGGCCAGGTGGAACAGGCACAGGCGCTGCTGGTACGCCTGGCTGGACTGGAAGTTGCGGCCGGTGCGTTGCCCACCAGCATCGCCATCTGGTACGAAATCGAGGACCATACCCTCGAGGCACTCGAAGGCGCGCTGCGTCACGAGGGCTTCCATCTCGAGTGCAGTCTCTACGCGAAGCTGATCCGGGCGCTGGTGTATTACTCGGAGGACACGCAGTTGCGCAACATGCGCGGTCCGCAGCGGCTGATCAAGCAATCGCACGAGGTCTACTCCAAGGCCTGGGAACACCATCCGCACGGCGACCATGACGACACCCCGCCGGAATTGCGGGTAGACCGCTAGCAAGGACCGTCCGGCGTGGACGACCAGCAACTCCTCCGCTACAGTCGCCACATCCTGCTGCCGCAGGTCGGTGTCGAGGGCCAGGAACGCCTGCTCGCCGCCCGCGCGCTGGTGATCGGCGCCGGCGGCCTCGGTTCGCCGGCTGCCTACTACCTGGCCTCAGCCGGCATTGGTACGCTGGTGCTTGCCGACGGCGACACGGTCGACCTCACCAACCTGCAGCGGCAGATCCTCCACCATACTGGTTCGGTCGGCCAGCCCAAGGCCGAGTCCGGCCGCGACACCCTGGCGCGCATCAATCCGCTCTGCCGCGTGGTTCCGCTGCTCGAGCGACTGGCAGGTACGCGCCTCGAAGAGGAAGTCGCGGCCGCCGACGTGGTGCTCGACTGCTCGGACAATTTCGGCACGCGCCATGCCGTCAATCGCGCCTGCGTCAAGTTCGGCAAGCCGCTGGTGTCCGGCGCCGCCATCCGCTTCGACGGCCAGGTCGCGGTGTTCGACAGCCGCCGCGCCGACGCACCCTGCTACCACTGCCTGTTTCCCGAGAGCGAGGACGTCGAGGAGGTGCGCTGCGCGGTGATGGGCGTGTTCGCGCCGCTGACCGGCATCATCGGCACCGTGCAGGCCACCGAGGCGTTGAAGCTCATCATCGGTTGCGGCGAGACACTGGCCGGCCGCCTGTTGCTGCTCGACGGTCTGGGCATGGAGTGGCGGCAGATCGCGGTGCCGCGCGACCCCGGCTGCACCGTCTGCGCGGCGTACCGCCGCGGCTGACTTTCGTCCGGGCCTGCGGCCGGAAGCTTACAGAGGCGCGCCATCAGGCCAAGCCCGATGGCGCAGGGAGCACCATGCAATGAGGCCTGTAGAGTCACTGGCCATACTCGCGCTGGCAGCCTGCCTGAACGGCTGTTCCTATTTAGGAACCATGGTCTCGCAGGCTGGCTACTCGATGCAGCAGAGCGCGGCACCGGAGCAACGCCTCTACAAGCACATGCTCGATCGCGAGACCTTCTTCGTCTTCGGCCGAATCACCAACACGGCCGACCTCAACCCGGCGGCCGTCGCCGTAATCGCCGTGTCGGACCGGTTCCGCGACTCGGAGGTCGTGGACGTCAGTCACACCGCCAGGATGGATTCCTACTACGGCCTCAACCTGCCGGCGGGAGACTTCCAGTTGCTGGTCGCCAGCGATCTGGACCGCGATGGCTATTACGACGAGTCGGAAGTCATCGCCGCCCGCGGTCTGTCATTGACTCCGGAAGGGATTCCCGATCGTGTGCTGGGCGGATTCGACATCGATCTGAAAGGCCGTGAAGCCGGTCCGGGCGACCCGCTGCGGGTGCAGGTTGCCGTTTCGACCAGCCCGGTCGAGTCCTTCTTCTATCCCAAGGGCACCATCCGGTCCCTGGAGGATCCGATCTTCGATCCGCAAATGGCCTCATTGGGCATGTACGAGCCGGCAGTGTTCATGGAAGCCGCGCCGATGATGTTCTATGCACTCGAGGAAGACGCCGGCTACAAGGTGCCGGTCGTGTTCGTGCATGGGATCAACGGCAGCGCCCGCGATTTCGCCGATATCGTGGCCCGACTGGACCGGCGCCGGTTCAAGCCCTGGTTCTTCCACTATCCATCCGGAACCGACCTGCGCCAATTGGGTACGCTGTTCTACAAGATATTCCTCTCGGGCCAGGTAGTCCCGCTTGGCGACATGCCGATCGTCGTCGTCGCGCACAGCATGGGGGGCGTCATCGTCCGGGATGCCTTGAACCTCGTCAAAGGCACCAAGGGGGAAAACAGCGTGCAGAGAATCGTCACCGTCGCCAGCCCCCTTGGCGGCCATCCGGGAGCACGGAGCGCAGCCAGCGCGCCGGTCGTCATCCCGTCGTGGCGCAACCTCAACCCCGACAGCGAGTTCATTGCCGAGTTGCACCGCAAGCCATTGCCGATGGATGCGAAGTATCACTTGCTGTTCGCCTATGGCGATGACCGGACCGTGAAGATGGGCGCCAACAGCGATGGCGTGGTGCCGCTGTCCAGCCAACTCAGCGCCGGCGCCCAGAAGGAGGCCAGCGCGCAGCATGGATTCAACGACACCCACACGGGGATTCTTCGAAACGAAGAGGCAATCAGGACGATTCTGGCCATTGTCGACGAAGTCAGGGCACCCGTCCCCGAACCCCACTTGCAGGCGCTTGCGAAAGGCGGCTTCGACGTCCCCCTGGGATCGGACTACACGCCGCTGGAAGCCTACCTCATCCGCACCATCGGTCACTTCATGGAAGCCATGGCTTCGGGCAGCCTCGCCCCCACCCATCCCGTACAGGAGCATTTCGTCCGGGCAGTCCGCGGCGAGGTGGCTCCCGACATCGCCGCCGAGACAGCGTGGATCAAGTTCATACGCGACTATCCTGATCGCCAAGCGCTTGCCACTCAAGGCCCAGGCCACGACAAGAACTAGCTTTTCGCGAAAGGAAGGACAAACTTGCAGACCCTCTCCGACATCACCGACGTCGCGCACGTCATCCAGCTCGCCGTCGCGCCGGTATTCCTGCTCACCGGCATCGGCGCCATTCTGTCGGTGCTGATCAACCGCCTCGGCCGGGTGGTGGACCGTTTTCGCGCCTTGGAGAAGCTGCCGGACGACCTCGCCGACGCCGCCCGCGCCGTTGCCCGCTCGGAGATGAATCGCCTGTCGCGCCGGGCCCGCATGGTCCACTGGGCGATCGGCTTCTGCACCGGTAGCGCACTGCTGGTCTGCATCGTGATCGCCACCCTGTTCGTCGGATCGGTTACGGGAGTCCAGACGCCGGGCACCATCGCCACGCTCTTCATTCTCGCGATGCTGACGCTGGTCGTCGGGCTGCTCTGTTTCCTGCGCGAAATCGCACTCGCCAAGGGCAGCATCCATACCGTGCCGCGCTGAGCGCGGCGCACCGCCACGGCTGACTATTGGCGGGCCAGGCGCGCGCGGAGGAAGATGTCCGGGCCGAGCACACGGCGCTCGACCACTTCGAGGCGCCGCGCTTCGGCCAGGTCGAGCGCCTCGGGCAGTTCGAACATGCCGCGCCCCTGGTCGCCGATGATCAGCGGCGCCTGGTAGATCAGCAGTTCGTCAACCAGACCTGCGCGCAGCAGCGCGCCGTTGAGCCGGAGGCCGCCCTCGACCATCAGTTCGTTGATGCCGCGTCGGCCCAGTTCGTCGACCACGCCGACCAGGTCGACCTTGCCGGCTCCCGACGAAGCCACCACCACCTCGGCATTCGGCAGTGCGCCGTCTTGCGCGGTGAAGATCAGCGCGCCGTCGCCGGTGAGGATTTTCGCGTTCGGCGGCGTCTGCAGGCGACCGTCGACCACCACGCGCAGCGGCTGGCGCGTGCATGGCACCTCGCGCACCGTCAGGCTCGGGTCGTCGTCGAGCACCGTGCCGCTGCCCGTCATGATGGCGCATGAGCGTGCCCGCCACGCGTGGGCATGGCGGCGCGCCTCCAGGCCGGTAATCCATTGCGAACGGCCGTTGAGCAGGGCGGTCTTGCCGTCGAGGCTGGCAGCAACCTTGAGCCGCACCCAGGGCCGGCCGCGCGTCATGCGCGAGACGAAGCCGACATTGAGTTTCTCCGCGTCGCTTTCGAGCAGCCCGACTTCCACCGCGATGCCCGCCTGTTCCAGGCGGGCCAGTCCTTCGCCGGACACCAGCGGATTCGGATCGCGCATCGCCGCCACCACGCGGGCCACGCCCGCTTCGATCAGCGCGTCGGCGCAGGGTGGCGTGCGGCCATGGTGCGCGCAGGGTTCCAGGGTGACATAGGCGGTGGCGCCACGCGCCGCGTCGCCGGCGTTGCGCAGCGCATGCGCTTCCGCGTGCGGCTCGCCGGCGCGCTCGTGCCAGCCTTCTCCGACCACGACGCCGTCCCTGGCCAGCACGCAGCCGACGCGCGGATTCGGGGTGGTGGTATTGAGACCCTGCGCGGCCAGTTGCAGGGCGCGGGCCATGTACTCCTGATCGTCGGTCGAAAAGCTCACGTGGGTCGCGGCCGCCTGACGCGCGGCTTCTTCACCTCGCGGATGGCATCGGAAAATTCGTCGAGGTCCTCGAAGTTGCGATAGACCGAGGCGAAGCGGATGTAGGCGATCTTGTCGAGCTTCTTCAACTCGCGCATCACCAGTTCGCCGACCCGGTCGGAAGCCACTTCGCGCTCGCCGAGCGTCACCAGGCGTTCCTCGATGCGATCGATGGCGGCGTCGACGCTCTCCGTCGTCACCGGCCGCTTGCGCAAGGCCAGCGCCATGCTGGCCACGATCTTGTCGCGGTCGTATTCGACGCGGCTGCCGTTCTTCTTCACCACCAGCGGCAGTTGCAGTTCGACCCGCTCGTAGGTGGTGAAGCGCTTGTCGCACGCGAGGCAGCGCCGCCGCCGGCGAACGGTATCGCCTTCCTCGTTCTCGCGGGTGTCCACGACCTGCGTGTTCGGATCGGCGCAGTACGGACACTTCATGGCGGGTCGTTACGCACCGTAGACCGGGAACTTCTTGCACAGCGCCGCGACCTGCTCGCGCACGCGCCCGAGCACCGCCTCGTCGGCAGGCTGGTCGAGCACGTCGGCGATCAGATTGGCGACCTGCTCGGCTTCGATCTCGGTGAAGCCGCGCGTCGTCATGGCCGGCGCACCGATGCGGATGCCGGAGGTAACGAAGGGCTTCTGCGGATCGTTCGGGATCGAATTCTTGTTCACCGTAATGTGCGCCTTGCCCAGCGCGGCTTCGGCGTCCTTGCCGGTGATGTTCTTGGCCTGCAGGTCGACCAGGAAGACGTGCGACTCGGTGCGGCCGGAGACGATGCGCAGGCCGCGGCTCTTCAGCACCTTGGCCATCACCTGGGCGTTGTCGATCACCTGCTCCTGGTAGGCC
>JACRIZ010000024.1 GCA_016235765.1 Rhodocyclales bacterium
CTCGCAGGCCATGGGCCGCGTCGGCGAGGTGATCATCCGCACCTGGCAGACGGCGCACAAGATGAAGGTGCAGCGCGGCGCGCTGAGGGAAGACACGGCGCGCAACGACAACCAGCGCGTCAAGCGCTACATCGCCAAGTACACCATCAACCCGGCGCTGACCCACGGCATCGGCCACGTGGTCGGCTCCATCGAAGTCGGCAAGCTCGCCGACCTGGTGCTGTGGAAGCCGGCCTTCTTCGGCGTCAAGCCCAGCCTGATCCTCAAGGGCGGCATGATCGCCGCCGCCGCGATGGGCGACCCCAATGCCTCGATCCCGACGCCGCAGCCGGTGCACTACCGGCCGATGTTCGGCAGCTTCGCGGGCGGACTCAAGACCTCGCTCACCTTCGTCTCGCAGGCGGCGCTGGCCAACCCGGCCGTGCGTTCGCTCAACCTCGCCAAGCCGCTGGAGGCGGTGAAGGACTGCCGCAAGCTGCGCAAGTCCGACATGGTGCACAACGGGGCCACGCCGGTCATCGAGGTCGACACGGAAACCTATGCCGTGCGCGCCGATGGCGAGCTGCTGGTCTGCGAGCCGGCGCAGGTGCTGCCGATGGCGCAACGCTACTTCCTCTTCTAGCCATGTACGTCATCGAACGCAAAGCGAGCAACGATGCCAAGGCCGGCGCCCATCTGGTGCTGAGCTTCGAGGCGCGTTGCAAGAGCCGCCTGCGCACGCGCCTGCTGGGCGGCGAGGAGGTCGGCCTGTTCATGGAGCGCGGCACGGTGCTGCGCGGGGGAGACAAGCTGGCCGCCAACGACGGCACCGTCATCGAGGTCGTCGCCGCGCCGGAGATGCTGATGGAGGCGACGACCAGCGATCCGCTGTTGCTGGCCAAGGCCGCCTATCACCTGGGCAACCGCCACGTCGCGGTGCAGTTGCTGCCGGGCAGGATGCGCTTCGCCGCCGACCATGTGCTGGGCGAAATGCTGCGCGGCCTCGGCCTGCCGGTCACCGAGATCGAGGCGCCCTTCGAGCCGGAGAGCGGTGCGTACGGAGCGCATCCGCACGGCCACAGTTCCGATGGCGAAGGTCACGGCCCGCGTATCCACGATCACTTCAAGCGATGAGCCTCACACGTCTCCTGCAACTCGCCAGCCCCACCCTGCCGGTCGGGGCCTATACCTACTCGCAGGGGCTGGAGTGGGCGGTCGAGGCCGGCACGGTGAAGGACGAGGCGACGGCATCGCGTTGGATTTCTGACCAGCTCGAATGGAATCTCGGCCGCTACGAGGCACCGCTGCTGGCGCGCATGATGGCAGCCGATGAAGCCCAGCTCGCTGAACTCGACGCGCAATACGTCGCCAGCCGCGAGACCGCCGAGCTGCGCGCCGAGACTCTGCAGATGGGCCACTCGCTGCGGCGGCTGATTGGCGATCTGGGCGAGAACAGTGGCGTACCACCACGACTGACTTTTGCGGCGGTCTGGAGCAGCCTCGCCGCGAAGTGGCAGATCGAACCGCGCGACGCGCTCACCGCCTGGCTGTGGAGCTGGGCGGAGAACCAGACGATGGCGGCGCTGAAGGCCGTGCCGCTCGGCCAGGCCGCCGGCCAGCGCATCCTGCTGGAGATGGGCAACCGCATTCCCACCCTCGTCGAACGTGCGCTGCAGCTCAACGAAGACAACTGCAGCAACTTCGCGCCCGGCTTCGCCATCGCCTGCGCGCGCCACGAAACCCAATACTCACGACTGTTCAGATCATGAAACAAGCACTCCGCATCGGCATCGGCGGCCCCGTCGGCTCCGGCAAGACCGCCCTCACCCTCGCGCTCTGCCAGGCGCTGCGCGACAAGTACGAGATCGCCGCCGTCACCAACGACATCTACACCGAGGAGGACGCGCAGTTCCTGGTCAGGAACGCGGCGCTGGCGCCCGAGCGCATCATCGGCGTCGAAACCGGCGGTTGCCCGCACACGGCGATTCGCGAGGACGCCTCGATCAACCTCGAAGCCGTGGACCGCCTGAATGCGCGCTTCCCCGGCCTGGAGATCGTCTTCATCGAAAGCGGCGGCGACAACCTCGCGGCCACCTTCAGCCCGGAACTCTCGGACCTGACGCTCTACGTGATCGACGTCGCCGCCGGCGACACGATCCCGCGCAAGGGCGGTCCGGGCATCTCCAAGTCCTACCTGCTGGTGATCAACACGATCGACCTCGCGCCCATGGTCGGCGCCTCGCTGGAGGTGATGGACCGCGACGCGAGGAAGATGCGCGGCGAGCGACCTTTTGTCTTCTCGAACATGAAGACCGGACTCGGCCTGAAGGACATCATCGCCTTCATCGTCGA
>JACRIZ010000026.1 GCA_016235765.1 Rhodocyclales bacterium
CGACGCTTGCGCTCGAGGCTGTAGAGCGTCGTGGTGTTGGACACTTCGTTGGCGATCGCCAGGTAGAACTCGCCGCGGTACTGGTAGGCCTTGAGGCCCTCCGGGGCGACGTCGCCGTCGGTGACGATCATGTCGACGAAGAAGGAATCGGCCGGCTTGGTGATGTCGAACACCGCGACCGCGCCGGTGGTGGTGCGCTCCAGGCCGATGAAGGCATAGGTGCGGCCGCCGATGTCGATCAGGCTGACGCCTTCCGGCTCGACGCCCTTGTCGCGGCTGCGGCCGTCGGCGTAGATGCCGCGCGCGGCGGCTTCCTTGTCGAGGATGTCGCCGCTGTCGTAGACCAGGTTGCCTTGCGCGTCGCGGATCGAGAAGGAGCGTGCGCCGGCGGCGAACAGGTTGCCGGTCGAGGAGTCGGCGTTGGAGACGCGCAGGCGGTTCAGCGGCGCAACGGCGCCGAAGGTGCTGGCAGCGGTGCGGTCGCCGTCGTCCTCGCGGAAGTCGCCCTCGTTGGCCATCACCAGGTAGGTGTGGTCACGCCATTCGTAGGCGGCGATGCCGTCGGGCATGTAGAGGCCCTTGACCGCGGGCGAAATGAAGCTCACCACCTTGTCGCTGTCGTTGGGATCGATCTGGTTGCCGGGCAGGCTGAAATCCTTGGCGCCCAGGCCGACGATGCGCGTGAACTTGTTGCGCTTCAGGTCGAGCACAGCCATGCCGTTGGCTTCCTGCAGCGTGACGTAGGCCTTTTCGCCCTCCTCGTCGACTGCGATGTATTCCGGCTCGAAATCCATGCCGGTCGTGGTGCGCAGGTTACTGCCGCTGACCGGCACGCCGTCGAAGCCGGCCGTGGCCACGACGCTGCGCGCCTCGGTATCGATGATGCTGACGCTGCCGGCGGGGTCCGCCGGGGCCGTGTCATAGACGTAGGGCGCGGTGCTATTGATGCGCACGCCATAGACATCCGGTGTTGCCTCGTTGGCGACCAGCAGCTTCGAGCCATCGGGCGTGAAGGTCAGCATGTCGGGCAGTGCGCCCACTTCGACCACGTTGGTGCCCTCGCTGGGCTGGCGCGTCTTGGTGTCGTAGAAGAGCACGACGCCGGGGCTCGTGCGGGTCGCGGCCTCGACCGCGAACGCGGCCAGGCCGTGGTGGATGGCGACGCTATTGACCACGCCGTAGCCGGAGGTGTCGATGTGTTGCAGCAGCGTGCCGGTTGCGGCGTCGAGAACGTCGACGCCGACCACGCCGGCGATCCAGAGCGTGTTGGTCTTGCGGTCGAAGGCCGGGATTTCCGAGACCTGGCCGGCGACGGCGCCGTGGTTGTAGGTCCACATCCTGGTGAACTCGATCGCCGGCTCGGCGGCGGCGGCGCTGAGCGGCAGGATGGCCGCCAGCGCAACGACGATTGCGCACTTCTTCATTGTCTCCCCCTCTTGGTTGGTCGAACGGTCACGACCAAGCAGGCTAACGGCCGAATATGGCAGCACCGTGACGCGGGTGTGAAGCGCCCGGAAACAGGCTTGCCGTCTGGTAAACTGCGCCAAAACGATGTCAGCCACGATCCAGTGACTCCCCTGCTGCTTTCCCACTTCACCGCCAGCACCTGCCTCGGCCGCGGGCTGGCGCCGACGCGCGCGGCACTGGAAAGCGTGGCCAGCGGCCTCAAGCTTTGCGACTTCGAGACGGTGCGGCTGGACACCTGGATCGGCGAGGTGGCCGGCGTTGATGACGTCAGGCTGCCGGCCGCGCTGGCGCGCCACGATTGCCGCAACAACCGGCTGGCGCTGCTCGGCCTGGAGGCGGACGGGTTCGCCGACGCGGTGCGCGCCGCCATCGGCCGCCTGGGCCGCCGCCGCATCGGCGTCATCCTCGGCACCAGTACCTCGGGCATGCTGCAACTGGAGCTGGCCTACCGCCGCCGCGACCCGGCGACGGGCGCCCTGCCCGAAGACTTCACGTACGCGACGACGCACAACACCTATTCGGTGGCCGGCTTCGTGCGCGAGTACTTCGGCCTCGAAGGTCCGGCCGTGGTCGTCTCCACCGCCTGCTCGTCCTCGGCCAAGGTGTTCGCCGCCGCCGCGCGCATGATCGCCTGCGGCCTGATCGATGCGGCCGTGGTCGGCGGCGTCGACTCGCTGTGCCTGACCACGCTCTACGGATTCAATTCGCTGGAACTCACCGCGCCCGGGCCCTGCCGGCCCTACGACGCCGGGCGCCACGGCATCTCCATCGGCGAAGGCGCCGCCTTCGCGCTGCTCGAACCGGCGCCCGCCGCGCTGCCCGCCGATCCCGTGCTGCTGCTCGGTGCCGGCGAATCGAGCGACGCCTACCACATGTCCTCGCCGCACCCGGAGGGCCTGGGCGCGCGGCTGGCCATGGAGCGGGCGCTGGCCGATGCCAATCTCTCGCCCGCCGACATCGACTACATCAACCTGCACGGTACCGCCACGCCGGCCAACGACGCCGCCGAGGGCAAGGCCGTCGCGGCGCTGTTCGGTACCGCCGTGCCCTGCAGTTCGACCAAGGGCGCCACCGGCCACACGCTCGGCGCTGCGGGCGCCCTCGAGGCAGTGGCCTGCGCGCTGGCGCTGCGCCACGGCTTCCTGCCAGGCAGCGCCAACACCGGGCAGCTCGATCCGGAAATTCCCATCGACTACCTGCTGGCCACGCGCCACGCCGAAGTGCGCCACGCCGTCACCAACTCCTTCGGTTTCGGCGGCAGCAATTGCAGCCTGGTGCTCGGGAGACCGGCATGAACCTGAGCGTCTGGATCGACGGCATCGGCTTCGTCGCCCCGGGCCTGCCGGCCTGGCCCGCGACGGCCGACGTGCTGGCCGGCCATGCGGCATACGAATCCGCTCCGACCGTGCTGGCGCCGCCTGCGCTGTTGCCGCCCGCCGAACGTCGCCGCGCCAGTCGCCTGGTCAAGGCGGCGCTGGGCGCCGGCCTGGAAGCCGTGAGCCAGTCGGGGGCCGATGCGGCGACGCTGGCCACGGTGTTCGCCTCCTCGTCCGGCGACGGCCACAACTGCCACGCCCTGTGCGAGACGCTGGCTTCCGACGATCGCGCGGTTTCGCCGACCCGCTTCCACAACTCGGTGCACAACGCCGCCGCCGGCTACTGGGGCATCGCCACCGGCGCCATGGCGCCCAGCCAGGTGCTGTGCGCCTACGACGCCGGCTTCGCGGCCGGCCTGCTCGAAGCGACCGTGCAGGTCGCGACGGCCAAGACGCCCATCCTGCTGATCTGCTACGACGCCGAATACCCCGAACCGATCTTCGCCAAGCGGCCGGTGCCCGACGCCGGCGGCGTCGCGCTGCTGCTCTCCCCGGCGCGCAGCCCGCAGTCGCTGGCCGCGGCAAAAGTCAGCCTCGGCGACACGCCTGCCGTCGCCATGGCCGACGCGGCGCTGGAGAAACTGCGCACCGACATTCCTGCCATGCGCGCCTTGCCGCTGCTGCAACTGATCGCGCGGGCGCAGGCCGGCACCGTCAGCCTCGAATACCTCGCGCCGCTGCAGTTGCAGGTCGAGGTCGCACCTTGCTAGACCGGGTCTGGATCGCGGCCCGCATCCCGCACCAGGGCAGCATGTGCCTGCTCGACGCCGTGGCCGAGTGGTCGCCCGAGCGCATCCGCTGCGTCGCCAGCAGCCACCGCAAGCCAGACAATCCCCTGCGCGACGATGGTCGCCTCGGCGCCGCCTGCGGCATCGAGTACGCGGCCCAGGCGATGGCCGTGCACGGCGCCCTGCTGTCCAGTCAGGACAGTGCGCCGCGCCAGGGCTTCCTGGCCAGCGCGCGCGGCGTCGACCTGAACGTCGACCGGCTCGACGACGTCGCCGCCGATCTCGACATCGTCGCCGAGCGCCTCTCGGGCGACGGCAACAACATCCTCTACGGCTTCGAAGTGCGCGGCGACGGCAGGCTCCTGCTGTCCGGCCGGGCCGCCGTGATCCTCGACGCGGAGGCAATCAAATGAAGCGTGCCCTGGTCACCGGCGGCAGCGGCGGCATTGGCGCCGCCATCTGCCGCAAGCTCGCTGCCGCAGGCTACGACGTGCTGGTGCACGCCAACAGCAATCTCGACAAGGCGGGAAGTGTGGCGGAAGAGATCCGCGCCGCCGGCGGTTCGGCGCGCGCCATCGCCTTCGACGTCACGGCCGCCGCTGCCGCGAAAGCCGCGCTGGAAAAGGAACTCGAGGCGGGCGTGATCCAGGTGCTGGTGAACAACGCCGGCATCCATGCCGACGCGGTGTTCCCGGCCATGTCGGCCGACAAGTGGGCGAGCGTGATCGACGTGTCGCTGAACGGCTTCTACAACGTCACCCAGCCGCTGACCATGCCCATGCTGCGCAGCCGCTGGGGGCGCATCATCAACATCACTTCGGTGGCCGGCATCGTCGGCAACCGCGGCCAGGTGAACTACTCGGCCGCCAAGGGCGCGATCAATGCCGCGACCAAGTCGCTGGCGCTGGAAGTGGCGACGCGCGGCGTCACTGTCAATGCCGTGGCGCCGGGCGTCATCGACACCGGCATGATCGACGGCGTGTTCGACGCCGAGACGATCAGGAAGATCGTGCCCATGCAGCGCGCCGGCAAGCCCGAGGAAGTGGCCGAGCTGGTCGCCTTCCTGGCCTCCGACGCGGCGGCCTACATCTCCGGACAGGTCATCTCCATCAACGGCGCGATGGTCTGAGGTCGCGGCTAGAGGGCGCCGCGTGTCAGGCAGGCCCGCTGCCGTTGGGCGACGCGGTGCGCGAAACCTTCGGTGGTCAGCCGGCGCTCGAACTTCGGACTGTTGAGATCGATGCGCGGCAGCATCTGGCGCGGCAGGGCACTGCCGGCCGCCTTGTCGGCGAACGCGAAGACCCGTGCGTAAAGCGGGCTGTCGCCGAATGCCGCCGATTTCTCCAGCAGCAATTCGCGCCGTATCTGGGGCACCGACATCTGCAGCGCTGCAGCTTGCGCGCGCAGGGCGAGCTCGACCTGGCTGGGCACCTCGCTCGGCCTGCCGTTCTGGTAGCGCAGCAGGTCGCCGTCGGGAACCAGCGCGTGTCCGGTCCAGCGCGCCAGGGCCGCCTGGAAAGCCGCATTGCGGCTGGAGTAGCGGCCGGCGTTGTAGTCGGCGAGGCGGTAGAGGATGTCGTCGTAGGGCGCCGGGTAGTCGAGCAGCATGGCAGTGCCGAAATAGACGCCGCCGCGGCGGGTGAACAGCTCGTCACGCAGAGCGCGCGGCATCGGATAGGGGTAGCGGCGTTCCTGGACCTGCTGCTCGGCGAAGCTGACGCCGACCTGCATCGGGCCGCCGGTGTGCACCGGGTTGTAGTCGGCGAGCAACTGGCGGCCCAGCGGCAAGTCGTCGATCATGTCGTCGAAGAGGTCGCTCAACTGCTTCTCGGTGCGCAGCGCGTCGATGCGCTGTTCGTAGGTCCGCCCGGTCGCCGAGTTGGTCTTCAGCGCCGCGGCGATCAGCATCTTCGGCACGCCGTAGCGCTCGGCGCGCCGGTCCAGTTCGCGGCGGACGATGTCGGGCAGGCCGGGCACCGGCGGGTCGGCCTGGAAGGCCGACTCCTGCTCGATGATGGCGATCGCCGCGCAGTAGGTCTCGTTGGCGTGCACGATCTTCAGGTGGGTGAAGGCGGCGTAGAGGTCTTCGGCCCAGCCGGCGCGATCCCGGACGGTGGGGTTGATCAGGCGGGCGATGCGCGCCTTGCCGTCGTGTTCGTGCACCGAGATCGGCCAGCCGCTGGCAATGCGGCCGTCAGCCCGGCGGGCCAGGTCGCGCGGCAGCGGCGGGCCCGGGGGTTCGCCCGCCGAACGGGACGCGGCGGTCGTTGCCGGCGCGAAAATCGGCGCGCTCGAGCAGCCGGCCAGCAGCGTGGCAACGAGCAGCGGGACGTGAATCCAGCGCGACCGCATTGCCATCGACCCTATCTGGCGGCGCCGGCGGCCAGCCGGTCGAGCATGGCCCGGATAGCGCGGATCTGGATGCCGCGCCGGTCGGCGTAGTGATTGTCGGTGTAGCCCCACCAGTCCCAGCAGCCGTTCGGATTGCGGAACCACACCGAGACCGCCTGCGGATAGAGCACGACCAGGCGGTTGGTGTCGGCCCAGGCGTCGTAGCCGGCGTTTTCGACGAAGGTGCCGCCAAAGGTCGGACTGCCCGACCAGCCCCAGGTCAGCGGCGTGTAACTCTGGCCCTGGCGACAGCCGTGCAGGGCGACGTGCACGCGACAGGCCTCGCCGCGTGCGCAGGTTTCCGGAACATAGAGCCAGCCGGTGTCGTCGAGGCCCGAGCCCCAGTCGAAGCCGAACGAGCTTGGCTTGAACGGCCGCTGGTCGAAACGGACGAAGCGGCCTTGCCTGGCGCCGCTGCGGGCCGGCTTGAGGTCGCCGTAGATCCAGGCCAGCAGCTTGCCGGCGGCGTCGAAATTGCAGCCGTTGAGGTAGGGCGCGCCGGTGACCTCGCAGGCGTTGCCGTAGGCGGGCGTCGGCATGGCGTGGCCCGCGCCGGCGATGGGCTCGAGCCGGACGTGATCGGCCGGGGTGCCCATGGCGACCAGGTAGTCCCGCAACTGGCCGACCACGGCGGGCGGCACGGTCTGGTCCCTGCTGCCGGCGATGAGCATGCTGCGTTGTCGGGTCATGTGCGCAGGATCGTCGATCAGGCCGTCGCGCGCGAAGCGTCGGGTGGCGGCGACGAGAGCTTTCACGTCGGCGCTGTCCGCATCGACCTTGCACATGCTGTGGGTAGGGTCGAGCGTGCAGGAACAGCGCGTGGTGGCGGTCAGCGCACTGCCCTGCGCGCACCAGTAGGGCCCGGCGGCGACGATGCCGGCGCCCTTGATGATGGCGGAGTGCGCGACCTGCAGTTGCACGGCCATGAAGCCGCCGGACGACAGCCCGGAAACCGAGGTCTCCTTGAGGTCGATGTTCAGGGCAGGCAGCCGCTCGCCCTTTTCGGCGTACGCGCCGCCGGCCAGCAGCGCGGCCGCGATGGCGGCCAGCAGGTAAGGTCGGGCGATCATGCGATCTCCTTGGCGCGCAGGCGCAGCGAAGGCAGCGCGAAAGCAAGTGCAAGCAGGATACCGGCAAGAACGTCGAGCGCGACGTGCTGCTTGGTGGCCATGGTCGACCAGGCGATGGCGGCGAACCAGGTCCAGTTGATCGTCCGCATGCGCCAGCCGGCACCGATTTCCGCCAGCAGCCGGTCGAGCCAGACGGCCGAAAAGGCCGCCGTCGCCACATGCAGCGAGGGGCAGGCATTGCCGGCGGCGTCGAGCCCTTGGATGAGACGGTAAGCCGGATAGAGGTTGGTGTCGACAGGGTGGAGCGGCACCGCGGTGGGCCAGAACCAGAAGCAGGCCAGACCGGCAACGCACAGGGCGGCAATCCACCAGCCGTAGGCGATCAATTCGCGCAGGTCGCGCATGATCGCGGGCGGCAGGCCGACGTATACCCAGAGCGAGACGTAGACGTACAAGGCGGCGGGCTGGAAGCCGACCAGGTCGTCCAGGGCCGTGACCGGCATCAGCACCGCCTCGTGCGCGGTGCTGCGCAGCACGTGGAAATAGCCGACGAAGAACACCGAGATGAAGGCGGTGGTGCCCACTCCCTTGAGCGGCAGGTAGCGGCGCAGGCGGGCGAGCAGGTCACGCGGCCAGTTGGGGTTCCCGGCGCCGGCCATGTCGCTGTCGCGCAGTTCAGTTGGTGCGAAAGACGAGCTCACGCAGGCGTGCCAGACGCGGTGCGACCACCGGCACGGTGAGCATGGTGCTCGCCACCGCCATCAGCAACAGGGCCGTGAAGGCTTCGCTGGTGATGATCTGCTTGTCGAGCAGAATGTTCACGAAGATGATCATGATCAGCGCCTTGGTCTGCAGCAGCCAGCCGATGAGGGTGGCTTCGCCGGGCGCCCACTTGAGGACGCGGCCGGCCAGGTGCACACCGGCCAGCTTGCCGGCGATCTCGGCCGCCAGCAGCAGGGCCGCCGCGAGGAAGACCGCTTCGCCGCCGACGTTCCAGTTGGTGCGCAGGCCGGTGCTGAGGAAGAAGACCGGCATGATGACCAGCAGCACGTGGTGGCGCAGCAGGTCCATCTTCTCCTGGTCGAACCACTCCGCCTCCATGATGGCGCCGGCCAGGAAGGCGCCGACCATGAAGTGCAGGCCGGCCCAGTCGGCGCCAAAGGCGCAGGCGGCCAGCCAGATCAGCGCCACGTACCAGCGGTCGCGTTCCTGCAGGCGGTACATCAGCTTGCGGAAGGCATAGCCGACGACGGCAAAGGCGAGCAGGAAGGCGAACTGCTTGCCGACCCGCTGCCAGTCCATCAGGATCAGCGCCAGTACGCCCCAGATGGCGATGTCGTCGAGGCTGGCGTAGCGCAGGATGCGCTGGCCGATCGGCTGGCGCAGGATCGCCAGTTTCTCCATGAACAGGATCAAGATCGGCAGCGCGGTGACCGCGCAGGCCATGCCGATGCCGAGCACGAACTGCCAGGGCATGGCCTTCGGCCCCATCCAGCCTTCCTGCATCATCAGCAGCGCAGCGGCGGCGCAGCCGAACAGCAGCGGCGTGCCGAGGGCGAGACCCGCCGTGATGCCGCTCTCGCGCCGGTGCGCCCAGGCCTTCCTGAGGTCGAGTTCGATGCCGGCGATCATCACGAACAGCATCACCGCCCACCAGGCGATACCGTTCAGCGCCTGGATGACCTGCGGCGTGAACACGAACTGGTAGTAGTCGGGAAAGGCCTTGCCGAGGATGCCCGGCCCGAGCAGGATGCCGGTGATGATCTGCACTACCACCAGCGGCGCGAAATAGTCAGTCCTGGCGATACGCCAGATCAGCCAGGGCACGGTGAAGATGATCACCATGGCGATCAGGAACAGTTCCGTGACGTTCATTGCGGCCTCGACCGGGTAGTTAGCGGGGCTTGGTGGCCTGGAATTCGCCCAGCACGCTCAGCGCGCGAGTCTCGACGTGGCAGCGCGCATCGGTGAAACCGGCGGCCTCGAGGGTGGCGACGATGCTGGCCGGCGACGCGCAATGCTCGATGGTGTCCCAATAGTAGCGCCAGAGTTGCGCGGTCTCCTTGCGCTTGCCGATCAGGCCCGCCAACATCGGCACCACGCCGCGCATGTAGCCCTTCATCAGCAGGCGACCGGTATTGCTCGCCGGCCGGGTGATCTCGAGCAGGCAAAGCTTGCCGCCGGGCTTCAATACGCGGTGGAACTCGGCACAGGCAGCGGCGAGGTCGGCGACGTGGCGCAGGGCATAACCCATGCTCAGGAAGTCGAAGCTGGCGTCGGGCAGCGGAATCGACTCGGCGCGGCCCTCGACCAAGGTTACGCCGGCCGGCAGTTCGGCATTGGCCATCATGCCCGGGCTGGGATCGACGCCGGTCAGCAGCGCGCCGTCGCGAACGATCTCGACTGCGGCGCGGGCGGTCAGGCCGGTGCCGATGCCGACATCCAGCACGCGCATGCCGGGCTGCAGGCCGGCGCGCAGCAGGGCCTGGTGGCGGTACCAGGGTCCGCTGCCGAAGGCCAGCAGGTTCTCGATGCGGTCGTAGTCGGGGGCGGTACGGTCGAAGATGTCGCGCACGAAGCCCTGGCGCTGGTGCTCGTCGGCGTAGTAGTCGGTGAGCGGCTTGTGCGGTGCGCGGACGATGTCGGTCGGATTGTTCATGTCGATTCTCCAAGTATTCGCCGCGAGGCGAGCAGCGGCAGCCGCAGCAGGAAGCCGAGAAACAGGCGCGCGTGCATCCATGTCAGCAGGATATTGTCGCGCAGGTAGTTGAAATGGGAGACACCACCTTCGGCGGCGGCGAAGTAGCGCACCGGGGCCGGCAGGTTGACGGGCCGCACGCCCGCCCAGGCGAGGCGCACCACGGCTTCCGGGTCGAAGTCGAAGCGGCGCATCCAGCGGCCGGCGCGCATCACGCGCAGCAACGCCGCAACCGGATAGACGCGAAAGCCATACAGCGAGTCGCCGATGCCCGCCCAGAGCGTCTCCAGGTTGGCCCACCAGTTGGACACCTTGCGGCCGTTGACCCGCAGGCGCGGCGCAGCGGCGTCGAAGACCGGCTTGCCGAGCACCATGGCGGCGGGCCGTGCCTGCGAGACGCGCATGAATTCGGGAATCAGCGCGGCGGGATGCTGGCCGTCGGAGTCCATGGTCAGCACGTGCGTGTAGCCCAGCGCAGCGGCCTCGGCCGTGCCGGCCAGCACCGCGGCGCCCTTGCCCCGGTTTTCCGGCAGGACGATGACGCGCAATTGCGGATCGTCGGCCGCCATGCCGAGCAGCAGTTCGGTGCTGCCGTCGGTGCTGCCGTCCACGACCACCCAGACCGGCGCCCACTGCGCGCGCGCGGCGGCGACCGTCTCGCGCACCCGCGCCCCCGGGTTGTAGCTCGGGATCAGTACCAGATGGCTGGCCGAGGCGTTCAGGACACGGTCTCCAGTTCGGCGCGGAAATAGGCTTCCAGCTCGCTGCCGAAAGCGGCGACGTCGGTGGGCGGCGCGAAGCGCCGGCCGACCCGGACGCGGAAATGCAGTGGCAACTCGGGACGCCGCCAGAGCGGCCAGGCCTTGCCGAGATAGGGCGAGTTGAACTCGATCAGCAGGCTTTGCACCGGCACCTGGGCGCGCTGGGCGATCAGTCCGGCGCTGGCGGTACAGGCGTCGACAGGGAAGACGCCGGTCCGGGTGCCTTCCGGAAAGATCAGCAGGTGGGCGCCGTCGCAAAGGGCCTTGCGGGCGCGCAGGACGACGTCCAGCGGGGCGTCGTTGGGGATGTAGCGCGCCAGCCGGGCCGCCGAACCGAGCAGGATGTTGTTCATGAGGGCCGCCTTCATGACGCAGACCATATCCGGAAATCGGGAAATGATCATGACGGCGTCCAAAAGCGACGGGTGGTTGGCCACCAGGACCAGCGGCTGCTCGCGGCGCAGGGCATCGAGTTCCGCCAGGTCGAAGCGGCAGGCGCAGAACAGCCCGAGAAAGCGCAGGTAGATGCGGAAGCCGGCCATGATCAGCAGCCTGCCGATCGGCTGCCCCAGCCGGCGCGGCAGCAGTGCGTGCAGCACCAAGGCGAACGGCAGCCAGAGCAGGCAGAGGCAGGCCAGGAAGCCAAGGCCGAGCACCATCGCCACATTTTCGTAGGCCAGCCAGAGCGCGCGGCCCGGCCGGCGCAGGCGTTCAGTCATCGACCCACACGCGTGTTTTCGACTCGTCGAGCACCCAGGAAATCCCGAGGCCGGCGGCGACGAAGTTCTTCTTGGTGGTCAGCGGGCTGTCCTCGAAAGTGGCGCCCGACAGCGCATCGTAGCGGACGAAGACGCCGAACCAGGTCCTTTCGAAGCGCTTCGACAAGGCGACCAGGAACTTGGCGCCGCTGTAGCCGCCTCTGGCCTCGTAGGCCGGCCGCGTCGCGGTGGCATACGCGGGGGCGACCGTGTAGAAGAAGTCGTGCTGGCGCTTGGTGGCCCAGATCGGGCCTGCGACCATGCCCAGGTTCCAGCCCGGCATGCCCGGCAGGTCGCCGATGTCCATGTTCAGGTCCGGGGCGAAGATCCAGCCGGCGCTGCGCGGCGAGCCCTCGACGGTGATGGCGGCCCGCAGGGGCAGGCGCAGCTTGACGAAACGGGCTCGAGTCTCGGTTCGCCAGAGGGTGAGTTCCAATTGCGGACCAAACTCCACGGTCGGCTTCAGGTCGGGCATGCCATTGCGTACCGGCGCATCGTCGCTGCTGGTCGGCGGCGACGCCGAGAGGCTGAGCGTCAGTTCGGCCCGGTCGGAATCGAACAGGCTGCCGCGCAGGCCATGGCGGTCGGCCTTGAGAAATTCGCCGTGATAGACGAAGTACGGTGTCGGCATCAGGAAGTTGTAGCGATTCTCGGAGCCGCGATAGGCCGGAAAGCTGAGGGCGGCGACGCCGACACCGATTTCCCACAAGGGCTTTTCCTGCCCGCCGGCAAGGACGAGGCCAGGCACGAGCGCCGCCAGGGCGGCGATC
Organism: Rhodocyclales bacterium; assembly: GCA_016235765.1. GTDB lineage: Bacteria > Pseudomonadota > Gammaproteobacteria > Burkholderiales > Rhodocyclaceae > Fen-999. The sequence continues at coordinate 12,020 of JACRIZ010000026.1, forward strand.
GGCCGCAAGTATTTCGAGGTCACGTCAGCAGTTTCCCAGGGTATGCGAAGCCATGGCCTCTATTTCGACCAGCAGGTCGTGGCGGCAGATGTCGGCCTGCACATACACGACGGGCGCATCGGTGCCGACCTGCGCCTCGACGATCGCCTGCACGCTCGGGTAGTCCTCGGCATGCCGGATGTAGGCGCGCAGGCTGAGCTCGCTCATCGCATAGGGCGTCGAGCGGGTCAGGCCGTTGGCGGACTCCAGCAGTGCGGCGACGTTGGCCAGCGTCTCGCGGGTCTGGCCGGCGATGTCGCCGACATGCATGGTCCGGTGGCCGACGATGCTGGCCGTGCCGGAAATGAACAGCAATTCCTGGCCGGGCAGGTGGGCGAAGGCCGCCCGGGAGAAAGTCGGGCTGCGCGGACCGTACTGGCTCGGATAGTGGTAGGCGCTGACCTGGCGCGGGTTCTCGATCGGCGTCGGCGGCGTGCGCCCGGCCATGAAGGCGATGGTCAGCGGCCCGCGGGGGGTGCCCAGCGCGCAGGCGGCCGGCACCTTGCCCTGCGCCAGCCGGCCGCTGACGACGAAGGCATCGTGGCGGCCGATGTTGAACTGCCGGTAGCGTTCCAGGCCGTCCCGCTCGACGTTGATGTCGGCGAGGTAGTTCCAGGCCCGCCACAAGTACGGGCAGGACTCGCGGTCGAGTAGCGCGAAGATGCGCCGGTAGGCGTCCTCGGCGGCCTGCTGCAAGGGCAGCGGACCGCCACGGTAGGCGGACTCCTCGACGTCGATGACGCCGTAGAGGACGTTGTCGTCGACGCGGAAGCGGATGCCGGCGGACTCCCCGGACCGGCAGGATTCGGCGCTGTACCAGATTTCGTTCAGCGCTCCGGCCGAACGGCCGAGCAGGGGTGCGGCGACGTTCTGCACGGGCAGTTCGCCATGCCATGCCTCGGCCGGCCCGCCGATGCAGGTGACGCCCAGCAGCCGCTGCCGCTGGGCGGCGGAAAGCCCGGCCAGTTGCGGCAGCGACAACTGCGAGTGCGCCACCGGCATCGCTTCGGTCATGCGTGACCCATCTCGGCATCCTCGACCGGCCGGATGTTGAACTTCCGCTTCTTCCAGGCCATCCATGAACGCATCGGCCTGGACAACGAAGTCAGGTAGTAGATGCTCTTCAGGATGCGGATCGAACGCCAGATCGGCGTCTTGCCGAAGACGTCGCCGGCCAGCAGCGACAGCAGGGCCTCCTTGACGCGGAAGGTGTTGCGCGGATGCATGAACAGGTCGCGCATATTGGGGTTCGTGATGCGATAGATGAACCAGGAGAACTCCTTCGGCCCATGCTTCATGAGGCGATCGAACTCCCGCATCGCCACCGGGGCCTGCTCGGGCTGCTTCAGGCAGGTGTCGATGGCGTCCGCCGCCAGGAAGCCGCTGTTCATGGCCAGCAGCACGCCGGACGAGAACACCGGATCGATGAAGGCGTAGGCGTCGCCGAGCAGCACGTAGTTCGGACCGTGGTTGCGCTCCGACACGTAGGAGAAGTTGCCGGTCGCCTCGACCTCGTTGATGAGCTTCGCGTCCATCAGGCGTTCCTTGAGCGGCGGGCACATGGCGATGCCGTCCATCAGGAACTCGGTCAGGCTGCGCTTGTCGCGCGTCTTCATGAAGTAGGGCCAGGTCACCATGCCGATGCTGGTCTGGTCGTCCTGCATGGGGATGAACCAGAACCAGCCGTGCTCGAACCAGTAGATGGTGATGTTGCCTTCGGCCTGGCCGGGGTGGCGGCGGGCGCCGGCGAAGTGGCCATAGACCGAGGAGCTGTTGTGCTTCGGGTTGCGATGCTTGATCTGGAAGCGGTTGGCCAGGAAGGTGTCCCGGCCCGAGGCGTCGACGACGAAGCGGGCGCGCCAGCGCAGCGTGCTGCCGTCGTCGTTCTCGGCCTCGACGATGGCGCCCGAGTCGTCGGGTAGGAAATCGACCGCGCGGGCGCGGCAGCCTTCGTGGACTTCGACGCCCTTCTTCTCGGCATTGCGGATCAGGACTTCGTCGAACTTCGAACGCAGCACCTGGTAGGCGTAGGGCATGGTCTTGTCCCAGGCCTCGGCGAACTGGTATTCCTGCTTGCGGCCGTCGGCGAAGGAAACGAATTCGGCGGCGCGCTTGACCATGCCGATGGCCTTGATCTCCTCGGCGACGCCCAGGCGTTCGAACAGCGGCAGGTTGGCCGGCAGCAGCGATTCGCCGATATGGAAGCGCGGGTGGTGGGCCTTTTCGAGGATGACCACCTTGTGGCCCTTTTCCGCCAGCAGCGGGCCGACCGTGCAGCCCGACGGGCCGCCACCGATCACGAGGACATCGCATTCCATCTGGGCGGCATTACTTGGCTGTTGCATCTTTCGTCACTCCCTTCTTGGTACTAACCGGTTTGGTAGCAGTCTTCTTTACTGCAGGGGTGGCGGATGCCGGCGCCGGCTCCGGGGCGGCATGGCCCTGGGCAAGCATGTGTGCCACGGTTTCGGGATGGCCGGTGACTTCCTTGACGCGGCCCGCGCCGTTCCAGTGGATCTTGTATTCGCCCCAGCTCGACCACCAGTAACGCCAGTAAGGTGCGTCGAGGCGGGGGTTTTCGTTGGTCATCGGATAGCCGAGCGACATGATGACCTGTTCCTTGGTCATGCCGGGCATGACCTGGCCGC
>JACRIZ010000025.1 GCA_016235765.1 Rhodocyclales bacterium
CTCCGCAGATCGTAGGGCGCAATAGCGCAGTGTATTGCGCCAGCCCGTAGAAGCACGGCGGATTCCGCTTCACTAATCCGCCCTACGCGCTAGTTATCGAGAATATCACGCGCCTTCTTTCTGATTCTTGCCAACGCCTTAGAAACAGGCGCGTGATTAGCATATCCGAGCAATCTCGCCGCTTCGCTTAGGTTCGTGGCAGATTTAGTGAGACATACGACTAGTTGCAACTCTTTCTCGTCAAGGATGGCAAAGAAATCTTGCCAACAGGACCGCTCATGAATTTCACTTTCGGGACCAATTATGTTTTCGGCCTCAGAAAGCTCAACAAACTTAATCCGAACACGGCTGCGCTTCCGATGCAATTTGCGCTCGAAGTCTTCCCGCGCATATGACCACACTTCAGAAAAATCTTCTTCAACGCGATTGGATCGAATTGCATCAATGAGCGACTTTAATTGGTCGCTTTTATCGGCAATTTCCACCATCTCGGATGTTGCTTCGCGTGCTTCGGCTTCTCCGAGCCAAATATGACCGCCTTGCCTGCAACGATCCACGGTCGCCTCGTCCTTGGGGACGTTGGCTTGAATCTCGGCAAGATCTTGACGATCCTTTTCTGTTTCAAGCTCTACAAAATAATTTTGAGACAACCGAGCTTCAGCTACGCGAACGGCATGCGGCAGCCAAAAATCTAAATTGTGAGCCAACAAGCGTAACGGCTCATCCTTGCTAAACGCACGAGGGGACGATCCGCTATCGATTAACGGCCAAACATGTGCGGCGAATGCCCGCGACAAGCGCTCCTGGAAATCGTCTGGTAAAAATGGCTCCACGTGATACCAATCAAGTGGTGCAACTGTAGGCCATACCATTTTTCGAATCGGTGGGAGCCCATACCTTTCGAGCAACGACAAAGGCAGCATAGAAAAGAGCGGCAGATAAGCATTAAATCGCTTTTCAGTATTAGGCAGCAAATAGACGTTCCGATTTTGTAATTCCTTTAGTAGCGGGACTTTCCGTTTTAGACGGCTCCACTCCTTCCTATAGAAAATGGTTTGCGAGCGAAGCTGACCCTGCTCCCAAGCCATATTCCATTCGCCCATCAACCCGGTGAGCTCCAAGATCGTTTTGGAGCGTGGCGCATTCTGCAAAAAGGGGAGATACAGAAACTCAGGTCGCGAACGTTCCAAGGGTCGCGCCATAAAGCGATATAGAAAGGCAGCGGATAAGTTATACAGTTCTGGATAAGTCGCGGGATTCCGCTCTTCTTCCGTGGCTATTTTATTCAGATATTCTACTTCGGAGACATCGCTCATAGTCGCACCTTTCTGGTTGCTCTATGAACCTAACGACGCTCGAATGGCTATCCGTTCCGGCGCAAGGACTTTTTATCACACCGGCAAATTATCGTGCTTCCGCGCCGGCATCTCGACGTGCTTGTTGCGCAGCATCGCCAGCGCCCTTGCCAGCCGCCGCCTTGTCGAGTGCGGCATGATCACGTCGTCGATATAGCCGCGCTCGGCGGCGACGAACGGCGACAGGAAGCGGTCCTCGTATTCCTTGGTGCGCGCGGCGATCTTGTCCTTGTCGCCGATGTCGGCGCGGAAGATGATCTCGACCGCGCCCTTGGCGCCCATCACCGCGATCTGCGCGGTCGGCCAGGCATAATTCAAATCGCCGCCGACGTGCTTACTCGCCATCACGTCATAGGCGCCGCCGAAGGCCTTGCGCGTGATCACCGTCACCAGCGGCACCGTGGCCTGGCTGTAGGCGAACAGCAGCTTGGCGCCGTGCTTGATCAGCCCGTTATATTCCTGCGCGGTGCCGGGCAGGAAGCCGGGCACGTCGACGAAGGTGACGATCGGGATGTTGAAGGCGTCGCAGAAGCGCACGAAGCGGCCGGCCTTGATGGAGGACTTGATGTCCAGGCAGCCGGCCAGCACCGTCGGCTGGTTGGCGACGATGCCGATTGTCTGGCCTTCCATGCGGGCGAAGCCGATCACGATGTTCTTGGCGTGGTCCGGCTGGATCTCGAAGAAGTCGCAGTCGTCGACCGTCTTGATGATCAGTTCCTTGATGTCGTACGGCTTGTTGGCGTTGTCCGGCACCAGGGTGTCAAGCGAATAGTCGAGGCGGTCGGCCGGGTCGGTGGTGGCGCGGATCGGCGCCTTCTCCTTGTTGTTGAGCGGCAGGTAGTTGAAGAAGCGGCGCAGCATCAGCAGCGCATCGACGTCGTTCTCGAAAGCCAGGTCGGCGACGCCCGATTTGCTGGTGTGGGTCACGGCGCCGCCGAGCTCCTCCGCGGTCACTTCCTCGTGGGTCACGGTCTTGACGACCTCCGGGCCGGTGACGAACATGTAGGAACTGTCCTTGACCATGAAGATGAAGTCGGTCATGGCCGGCGAGTACACCGCGCCGCCCGCGCAAGGGCCCATGATCATCGATATCTGCGGGATCACCCCCGAGGCCATCACGTTGCGCTGGAAGACTTCCGCATAACCGCCGAGCGCCGCGACGCCCTCCTGGATGCGCGCGCCGCCCGAGTCGTTGAGGCCGATCACCGGCGCGCCGACCTGCATCGCCTTGTCCATGATCTTGCAGATCTTCTCTGCGTGAGCCTCGGAAAGTGCGCCGCCGAACACCGTGAAGTCCTGCGAGAAGACGAACACCATGCGGCCGTTGATGGTGCCGTAGCCGGTCACCACGCCGTCACCGGGCACCTTCTGCTCGGCCATGCCGAAGTCCACGCAGCGGTGTTCCTTGAACATGTCCCACTCTTCAAAGGTACCTTCGTCGAGCAGCAGTTCGATGCGCTCGCGGGCGGTCAGCTTGCCCTTCTTGTGCTGGGCGTCGATGCGCCTTTGGCCGCCGCCGAGGCCGGCCGCCGCGCGCTTGTCGTCGAGTTGCTGGATGATGTCGTGCATCGGGTGGCTCCACTCTCTCAATCAAATTTCAGGTTGTCGTAGGCATGCCCGGGCAATTCGAGCAGCCGCTTGGCCGCTGCGGCCGGGGTGGTCGTCCCGGCTGCGACGGCTTCGGTCAGCTTCGGCAGTTCCGCCGCGACGGCCGGCTGCCGCCGAAAGCGGCTGCGCAGCCCGGCGTCGATCAGTTGCCACATCCAGGCCCGCGCCTGGTGGCGGCGTTTGGCGGCGAGTTCGCCGGATTCGGTCAAGGCTTGGCGGTGTCGCTCCACCGTGGCCCAAAAGTCAGCCATGGCATTACCGGAGGGAATCCCCGTGGGAGTACGCCTCGCTGCGCTGACGCTCAGCACCGGCGGCTGCCAGTGGTCCGACGCGGGCCGCAGCATCGCCAGCGCACTGCGCATCTGCCCGGCGGCGCGCTCTGCAGCCACCGGGTCGAGGTCGGCCTTGTTGAAGACGACGATGTCGGCCAGCTCGACCACGCCCTTCTTGATCGCCTGCAGCTCGTCGCCGGCATTGGGCAGTTGCAGCAGCACGAAGCAGTCGGTCATGCCGGCCACCGTCGTCTCGCTCTGGCCGACGCCGACGGTCTCGACGATGATGACGTCGAAGCCGGCCGCTTCGCAGATCAGCATGGCCTCGCGCGTCTTTTCGGCGACGCCGCCCAGCGAACCCGCCGAAGGCGAGGGCCGGATGAAGGCTTCCTCGCGCATCGAGAGCTGCTCCATGCGCGTCTTGTCGCCCAGTATCGAACCGCCGGTCACCGACGACGAGGGATCGATCGCCAGCACGGCCACTCGGTGGCCGCGCGCGATCAGGTCCAGGCCGAGCGCCTCGATGAAGGTCGACTTGCCGACTCCCGGCACGCCGGTGATGCCCAGGCGCATGGCTTTGCCGGTGTCGGGCAGGAGGTGGTCGAGCAGCGCTGCGGCGCGTTTCTGGTGCTCGGGCTTGACCGACTCGACCAGCGTGATCGCCTTGGCCACGGCGCGCCGCGCCCCGGCACGTACGCCGTCGGCGAGTTCGCGATCCTCGGCGCCCAGGGGAATGTCGGGAAAGTCGGTCACGGCGGCACGCCTGGTCAGGCGGTCGGCGCGGCGTGCTTGCAGCAGATGGCGCGCAAGACCTTGTGCGCGGCTTCCGGGATCGGCGTGCCCGGACCGAAGATGCCCGCGGCGCCCGCCTTTTCGAGGAACTCGTAGTCCTGCGCCGGCACCACGCCGCCGACGAAGACGACGATGTCGTTGGCACCCTGGGCCTTCAGTTCGGCAATCAATTGCGGCACCAGCGTCTTGTGGCCGGCGGCCAGCGTCGAGATGCCGATGGCGTGCACATCGTTTTCGATCGCCTGGCGGGCGGCTTCTGCCGGCGTCTGGAACAGGGGGCCGATGTCGACATCGAAGCCGAGGTCGGCAAAGGCGGTGGCCACCACCTTGGCGCCACGGTCGTGGCCGTCCTGGCCGAGCTTGGCGACCATGATGCGCGGCCGGCGGCCCTCGTGGGCGATGAAGGTTTCGACCTGATCCAGCAAGGACTTCATGTTCTCTCCTTGGCCCGATGCGACGTAGGCGCCGCGATAGACGCCGCTCACCGTCTGGTGGCTGGCGCGATGGCGGCCATAGACGGCTTCCAGCGCATCCGAAATCTCGCCGACCGTGGCGCGCAGGCGCGTGGCCTTGATCGCCAGGTCAAGCATGTTTCCTGTACCGGCCTGCGCGGCCTCGGTCAGCGCCGCGAGCGCCGCTTCGACCTTGGCCTTGTCGCGGCCGGCGCGAATCTCTTGCAGGCGGGCAATCTGCGAATCCCGGACGGCGTGATTATCCACTTCCAGGATATCGACGTGCGCTTCTTCCTTGAGCTTGTACTTGTTGACGCCGACGATGACGTCCTGGTCGGAGTCGATGCGCGCCTGCTTCTCGGCGGCGCACTTCTCGATCTGCAGCTTGGCCCAGCCGGTATCGACGGCATGGGTCATGCCGCCCATCTGCTCGACCTCCTGGATAGTATTCCAGGCGGCATCGGCCATGTCCTGCGTCAGCTTCTCCATCATGTAGCTGCCGGCCCACGGGTCGATGACCTTGCAGATGTGGGTTTCTTCCTGGATCAGGATCTGGGTGTTGCGGGCGATGCGCGCCGAGAATTCGGTCGGCAGCGCGATGGCTTCGTCGAAAGCGTTGGTGTGCAAGCTTTGCGTGCCGCCGAAGACAGCCGCCATCGCTTCGATGGTGGTGCGCACGACGTTGTTGTACGGGTCCTGCTCGGTCAGCGACCAGCCCGAGGTCTGGCAGTGCGTGCGCAGCATCAGCGACTTCGGGCTCTTGGCGCCGAACTCCTTCATAATCCGCCACCACAGCAGGCGCGCCGCGCGCAGCTTGGCCACTTCCAGGTAGAAGTTCATGCCGATGCCGAAGAAGAACGACAGGCGGCCGGCAAAGGCATCGACATCGAGGCCGCTCTTCATCGCCGTACGCACATACTCCATGCCGTCGGCCAGCGTGAAGGCCAGTTCGAGCGCCTGCGTCGCGCCGGCTTCCTGGATGTGGTAGCCCGAGATCGAGATCGAGTTGAACTTCGGCATGTGCTGCGCCGTGTAACCGATGATGTCGGAAACGATGCGCATCGACGGCTCGGGCGGGTAGATGTAGGTGTTGCGGACCATGAACTCCTTGAGGATGTCGTTCTGAATGGTGCCGCTCAACTGGTCCTGCGCCACGCCCTGCTCCTCCGCCGCCACTACGTAGCCTGCCAGGATCGGCAGCACGGCGCCGTTCATGGTCATCGACACCGACACCTTGTCGAGCGGGATGCCGTCGAACAGGATCTTCATGTCCTCGACCGAGTCGATCGCCACGCCGGCCTTGCCGACGTCGCCGACCACGCGCGGATGATCCGAGTCGTAGCCGCGGTGGGTGGCGAGGTCGAAAGCCACCGAGACGCCCTGCGCGCCGGCGGCCAGCGCCTTGCGGTAGAAGGCGTTCGATTCTTCGGCGGTCGAGAAGCCGGCGTATTGGCGGATCGTCCAGGGACGCGCCGCGTACATGGTCGGCTGCGGGCCGCGCAGGTAGGGCTCGAAGCCGGGGAGCGTGTCGGCGTAGGGCAGGTTTGCCGTGTCGGCCTTCGTGTACAGCGCCTTGACCGTCAGGCCCTCCGGCGTCTGCCAGTTCAGCTTGGCCACGTCGCCCTCGGGCGCGGCTTTGGCGGCGGCCTTGGCCCACGTGTCGATCGCCGGCACGGTCACGTCAGGGTGCTTGCTCATTTCTCACTCCCTCCGGTCAAGGCCGGATTATGTAGGTGTTGACATCTCGGTGCGGCACATAATACTGTATCCATAATTATGAATGCAAGACCACACAACCACAGCCTCGCAGCCCCAGCGCTCTATGAACAGGTCGCAGAGCGATTGCGCAGCCGCATCTATGCCCACGAATTGGCCCCGGGTGCCTGGGTGGACGAGCAGGCCATCGCCACCGAGTACGGGATTTCGCGCACCCCGCTGCGCGAGGCGCTCAAGGTGCTCGCCTCCGAGGGCCTGGTCACCCTCAAACCACGTCGCGGCTGTTACGTCACCGAGTTGTCGGAACAAGACCTCGACGAGATCTTCCCGGTGATGGCCCTGCTCGAGGGCCGCTGCGCCCATGAAGCGACCCGCAAGGCGACCGACGACGACCGGAAGCTGCTGTCCGACATCCACGCCGACCTCGAGCGCCACGCGGCCGCGAACGATGCCGACCACTTCTTCGAGGCCAACCAGCGGTTCCACGACGCCTTGCAGGAACTTGCCGGCAACCGCTGGCTGCGCCAGTTGATCGAGGAAACCCGCAAATTCATCAAATTGACGCGTCGCGACTCTCTTAACCTCAACGGCCGTTTGCGCCAATCCCTGGCCGAACACCGCAAAATCATTGCTGCTGTGCAACAAAGAAACCCGGATGCCGCAGCCCAGTGCATGCACGAGCACATCCTCTCCGGTCGGGCAGCCCTGGCAAAACTTCACACCTCCCGCTGATTCGCACCCCAACTTTTCCGGGTTTCGATGCCCGGCGGTTGCATATTCTTCGTCGTTGGTGCCAGAATGCCCACTTTCCCAAAATATAGAGGAGAGGGCGATGGCGAAGAAACCGCAACAATGGCAGTTGCAGCGCGGCGTCAAGATGAGCGAGGACGCCGCCGCCGAGGTCGCAAAGATTGCCTGTGCGCTCAAATCCCTGTCGATCTTCACCGGGCTGGTGCTCGATCAGGAGGACTGCCCCGAAGACCTGCAAAAGACCGTCGATGAGGGGATCGCCGCCATCGACAAGCTGTTCATCTGGTGATCACTCATTTACAGACAATATTTCAGGAGACCAGCATGGCACACGTTGTAGTTCTCGGCGCCGGCATCGGCGGCCTTACCGCCGCTTACGACATGAAGGAACAACTGCGGCCGGGCGACAGCCTGACCGTCATCAGCGAAAACCCCTACTTCCAGTTCACCCCGTCCAACCCCTGGGTGGCGGTCAACTGGCGCTCGCGCGAAGACATCACCTTCGAAATGGCGCCCTATCTGGATAAGAAGGGGATCAATTTGATTGCCACGGGTGCCAAGCGCCTGCACCCCGAAAAGAACGAAGTCGAACTCATTGACGGTCGCAGCGTCAGCTACGACTTCCTGATCATCGCCACCGGCCCGAAGCTCGCCTTCGACGAAGTCCCCGGTGCCGGCCCCAGCGGCCATACCCAGTCGATCTGCACGGTCAATCACGCCGTCGAGGCCGCCAAGAACTGGGACGAGTTCGTCAAGGACCCCGGCCACGTCGTGGTCGGCGCCATGGCCGGCGCCTCCTGCTACGGTCCCGCCTACGAATTTGCCTTCATCATGGACACCGACCTGCGCCGCCGCAAGATCCGCAGCAAGGTGCCGATGACCTACGTCACCGCCGAACCCTATGTCGGCCACCTCGGCCTCGGCGGCGTCGGCGACTCCAAGGGCCTGCTCGAATCCTCGCTGCGCGACAAGCACATCAAGTGGATCTGCAACGCCAAGGTGACCAAGGTCGAAGCCGGCAAGATGTTCGTCGCCGAACACAACGAGGACGGCACGCTCAAGAAGGAACACGAGCTGTCCTTCAAGTTCTCGATGATGCTGCCCGCCTTCAAGGGCGTCGATGCCGTGTTCGGCATCGAGGGCCTGACCAACCCGCGCGGCATCATCCTGATCGACCAGTTCCAGCGCAACCCGAAGTTCCAGAACATCTATTCGGTCGGCGTCTGCGTCGCCATCCCGCCCGTCGAGCCGACCCCGGTCGCCACCGGCGCGCCGAAGACCGGCTACATGATCGAGACCATGGTGACCGCCACCGTGCACAACATCATGAACGCCATCAACGGCAAGGAGCCGGACCAGAAGGCCACCTGGAACGCGGTCTGCCTCGCCGACTTCGGCGACAACGGCGCCGCTTTCGTGGCCATCCCGCAGATTCCGCCGCGCAATGTAAGCTGGTTCAAGAAGGGCAAGTGGGTGCACCTGGCGAAGATCGGCTTCGAGAAGTACTTCATCCGCAAGATGAAGAAGGGCAATACCGAGCCGGTCTACGAGAAGTACGTGTTGAAGCTGATGGGCGTGACCCGACTGCACTGACGATCCCTTGGGCGACATCCTGCTCGACCGTGACGGTGGCCTGGCCACCGTCACGCTTTTCAACCCCGGCAAACTGAATGCCATCGACGCCGCCATGTGGCGTCGGCTGGCTGCCGTCATGGCCGAACTCGACGCCGATGAGGGCCTGCGCGCGGTCATCGTCCGCGGCGACGGCGCCGCCTTCGCGGCCGGCGGCGACCTCGACGAATTCCGGGATGCGCGCGCCACGGTCGACAAGGCACTGGCCTACCACGAGGCGGTCGGCGTCGCACTCAAGGCCGTCGAAACCTGCTGCCACCCCACCGTCGCCATGATCCTCGGCCCCTGTGTCGGCGGCGGACTGGAGATCGCCTGCGCCTGCGACCTGCGCATCGCCGGCGAATCTGCGCGGCTCGGTGCGCCGATCAACAAGCTCGGCTTCTCGATGTATCCGGGCGAACTCGGCGGCCTGCTGAAGATCGCCGGGCCGGCGGTGGCCAAGGAAATCCTGCTCGAAGGACGCTTGCTGACTGCCAAGGAAGCCCACGAAAAAGGCCTGCTGACCCGCGTGGTGCCGGACAAGACCGCGGAGAACGAGGCGGTTGCCACCGCAAAGCGCATTGCCGACGGCGCGCCGCTTGCGGCACGGGCGCACAAGCAGTGGATCGCGCGCTTGCTCGACGGCCGACCGCTCACCCAGGACGAAATGCGCGCATCGTTCGCCTTCCTCGACAGCGCCGACTACGCCGAGGGACTGGCGGCCTTCACCGAAAAGCGCCGGCCGAACTTCAGGGGAAATTGATCGTGACGCCGAACCTCGACTGGCAAAGCATAGACACTGTCCTGCTCGACATGGACGGCACCCTGCTCGACCTCCATTTCGACAACCATTTCTGGCAGGCTCACGTGCCGCTGCGCTACGCCGAGATCAAAGGCATGAGCCGCGAAGCCGCACGCGAAGAACTGATGCGCCGCTACCACGCCCGCGCCGGTTCGCTCGAGTGGTACTCGGTCGACTTCTGGGAAACCGAGCTCGAATTGGACATCATGCTTCTCAAGGAGGAGGTGTCCCACCTGATCGCCATCCACCCCAGCGTCGTCGAATTCCTCGCCGCCGTGCGCTACGCCGGCAAGCGCGTGGTGCTGGTCACCAACGCGCACCACAAGAGCGTGACGCTCAAGATGGCCAGGACCGGCCTGCGCCCGCACTTCGACGCCGTGATCACCTCACACGAACTCGGCCACGCCAAGGAAGAACAGGAATTCTGGCGCCGGCTTCAGGAATGCGAGCCCTTCGACCCGCTACGCAGCGTGCTGGTCGACGACAGCCTGCCCGTGCTCGATTCCGCGCGTACCTATGGCATCCGCCATCTCGTCGCCGTGCGCAAGCCCGACACGAAACTGCCCGAGAAGGATACCGGCGACTACGCCGCCATCGTCAGCTTCGCGGAAATCATGCCCTAGTGGCGTAGCGCCATGGCTGACTTCTCGTTCGGCGCTTGGTGATAGAGTGAGACCATCACTGGAACTCACGGCAGGAGCCAGCCTTGCGCATCGTAGGCCACCGCAAAGCCCACCCCATCACCTTCTCGGCTTCGGCAAGCCTGCTGGTCGAGGGCGCATGCTTTAACGAAGAAATCCATCGCCTGCCGACCGGCAATAGGACATTCATTCCCAAGGGCGTCTATCATTTCCTGACCCTAGACGAGGCGAATCGCCACGAAGCCGACTGTCTGGCGGCGGGGATGGCACGAGTTGCCCGGAGCCGCTCCTGATGGAGGAGTACAGTCGCCCCGCCACACTGGAGGATCTCAAGACCCTGATCCGGGCCATGAACGAGCGGAGCGTCGACTACCTGCTGATCGGTGGCTACGCCCTGTTCGCCCACGGCTATCATCGGGCTACCACGGACATCGACGTGCTCGTGCCTGCGACCCGACAGGCTGGCAAGAAGGTGAAGGATGCCCTGATGGTGCTCCCCGACCAGGCGGCCAAGGATATTGATACAGTTTGGTTTGAGGAAGGCGAGAAGATCCGCGTGGCGGACGCTTTCGTGGTGGACATCATGCTCAATGCCTGCGGCGAAACCTACGAGACCCTGAGTCGGTTCGCCGAGACGGTCGACCTCGACGGTCTGCCGATACGCACCGTCAATCTGGAAGGGTTGTTGCGCACCAAGCAAACCATGCGCGACAAGGATGTGGCCGATCGCGCCGTGCTGGAACGAGCGCTGGACGTTCTTC
>JACRIZ010000031.1 GCA_016235765.1 Rhodocyclales bacterium
ATTCAATGACGAGGTCGGCGCCGACTTCGTTCCACTTCAGGTTGGCCGGGTCCTTCTCGGCGGTCAGGCGGATTTTCTTGCCGTTGACGATCAGGTTGTTGCCTTCGACGGCGATGGTGCCCTTGAAGTTGCCGTGTACGGAGTCGTACTGCAGCATGTAGGCCAGGTAGTCGGGCTCGAGCAGGTCGTTGATGGCAACGACTTCGATGTCGGAAAACTCGGCTTCCTTGGCGATGGCGCGGAAGGTCATGCGGCCGATGCGGCCGAAGCCGTTGATGCCCACTTTGATTGCCATGGTTGTTCTCTCCTGGGAGTGATTAGATGAACGATTCGACGGCGCTCACCACGTTCGCGACGGTGAAGCCGAATTCCTTGAACAGCACGCCGGCCGGGGCTGACTCGCCGAAGCGGTCGAGGCCGATGACCTTGCCTTCGCCGCCGACATACTTCCACCAGCCGTCGGTGACGCTGGCTTCGACGACGATGCGCGGCAGGCCCTTGGGCAGGACGCTATCCTTATACGCCTGATCCTGGCGGTCGAAAACGTTGGTCGACGGCATGGATACCACGCGCACCGGGATGTCCTGTTGTGCCAGCGTGGTTTGCGCCTTGAGCGCCAGTTCGACTTCCGAGCCGGTGGCGATGATGATGGCCTTGGGCTTGCCCTTGGCTTCCGAGATCACATAGCCGCCCTTGCGGATGTTGGCGATGGTGGCGGCGTCGCGGGCAACGAAGGGCAGGTTCTGGCGCGACAAGGCCAGCGAGGACGGGCCGGTGGTCTTCTCGACGGCGCAGACCCAGGCCGTCATGGTCTCGACGGTGTCGCAGGGACGCCAGACGTCCATGTTCGGGATCATGCGTAGGGTCGGGATCTGCTCGACCGGCTGGTGGGTCGGGCCGTCTTCGCCGAGGCCGATGGAGTCGTGCGTGAAGACATAGATCACGCGCTGCTTCATCAGCGCCGACATGCGCAGGGCGTTGCGGGCGTACTCCGAGAACATCAGGAAGGTGCCGCCGAAAGGCAGCAGGCCGCCGTGCAGCGCCATGCCGTTCATGATGTGCGACATGCCGAACTCGCGCACGCCGTAGGAGATGTAGTTGCCGGTCGACTTGCCAGAGACGTGCTTGCAGCCTGTCCAGTTGGTCAGGTTGGAGCCGGTCAGGTCGGCGGAGCCGCCGAGGAACTCGGGCAGGGCCGGGGCCAGCGCGTTGATCGAGATCTGCGAGGCCTTGCGGGTGGCGACGGTCTCGGCCTTGGCGTTGGCAGCCTCGATGGCGGCCTTGGCGTGTTCGGCCCACTGGGCAGGCAGTTCATTGGCCATGCGGCGCTTGAACTCGGCGGCTTCAGCCGGGAAGGCCTTGGCGTAATGCTCGAACTTGCGGTTCCAGTCGCTTTCCCAGGCGGCGCCCTTCTGCTTGGCATCCCAGGCTTCGTAGACTTCCTTGGGCACCTCGAAGGGGCCGAAGTGCCAGCCGATGTGCGGGCGGGTGGCGGCGATCTCGATGTCGCCCAGCGGCGCTCCGTGCACGTCGTGGGTGCCCTGCTTGTTCGGGGAGCCGGCGCCGATCACGGTCTTGCAGCAGATCAGGGTCGGCTTGTCGGTGACGGCCTTGGCGGCATTGATCGCCGCGTGCAGGGCTTCCGGATCGTGGCCATTGACGTTCGGTACCACGTGCCAGCCGTAGGCTTCGAAGCGCTTCGGCGTGTCGTCGGTAAACCAGCCTTCGACATGGCCGTCGATGGAAATGCCGTTATCGTCCCAGAAGGCGGTCAGCTTGCCCAGGCCCCAGGTGCCGGCCAGCGCGCAGGCTTCGTGCGAGATGCCTTCCATCAGGCAGCCGTCGCCGAGGAAGACCCAGGTGCGGTGGTCGACGATTTCGTGGCCGGGCTTGTTGAACTGGTCGGCCAGCAGCTTCTCGGCCATCGCCATGCCGACGGCATTGGTGATGCCCTGGCCGAGCGGGCCGGTGGTGGTCTCGACGCCCGGCGTGTAACCGTATTCCGGATGGCCCGGCGTGCGCGAGTGCAACTGGCGGAACTGCTTGAGGTCGTCGATCGAGAGATCGTAGCCGGTCAGGTGCAGCAGGGCGTAGATCAGCATCGAGCCGTGGCCGTTGGACAACACGAAGCGGTCGCGGTCGGCCCACTTGGGGTTGTTCGGGTTGTGGCGCATGTGGTGGTTCCACAGCACCTCGGCAATTTCGGCCATGCCCATGGGCGCGCCCGGGTGGCCGGAGTTGGCTTTTTGCACGGCATCCATGGCCAGGGCCCGGATCGCGCTAGTCATGTTGTTGAACACAGGGGGATCGAAATCGCTGAAAGTGGACATCGTGTTTCCTCGTCTGTTTACCGCCGGGGAAAACCTAAAATTATCGGCCAAACCCGGGCGCTTGTGTTGTTTGGTAGGTCGGATGGCAAGGTGGAGCCCCGGAATGCCCTCGTGGGGCTCCGGGGAAAGCGGCGCAGCCCTTACTTAGAGCTGCGCTTCCACTTTTTTTCCATCAGGTCCAGCATGATCGGGGACAGTACCAACTGCATGGCCAGTTCCATCTTGCCGCCCGGTACGACCAGGCAGTTCGGCCGCGACATGAACGAGTCGTGGATCATGGTCAGCAGGTAGGGGAAGTCGACGCCGTGCGGATCGCGGAAGCGGATTACGACCATCGATTCGTCGAGGGTCGGGATGTCGCGGGCGATGAACGGGTTGGAAGTGTCGACGATCGGCACGCGCTGGAAGTTGATGTGGGTGCGCGAGAACTGCGGACAGATGTAATTCACGTAGTCGTGCATGCGGCGCAGGATGGTCTGGGTGACCGCCTCGACGGAATAGCCGCGACCTTCGGTGTCGCGGTGGATCTTCTGGATCCACTCGAGGTTGACCACCGGCACCACGCCGATGGCAAGGTCGACGTGCTGGGCGACGTCGGCGTCATCGCCGACGTAGGCGCCGTGCAGGCCCTCGTAGAACAGCAGGTCGGTGTGTTCGGGCAGGTTTTCCCAGGGCGTGAAAGTGCCAGGCTGCTGGCCGTACGGCTTGGCTTCCTCGTCGTTGTGCAAATAGAAGCGGCGCTTGCCATGGCCGGTTTCGCCGTAGTTCTTGAAGATGCTTTCCAGTTCGGCCAGCTCGTTGGCGTCGGGCCCGAAGTGGGTCGGGGCGCGCTCGTTGCGCGCCTCGGCGTCGGCGACCACCTTCTTCATCTCGGCACGGTCGTAGCGGTGCATGCTGTCACCTTCGATCACGGCCGAGGTGATCTTCTCGCGGCGGAAGATATGCTCGAAGGAACGCTTGACCGTGGTCGTGCCGGCACCTGAAGAACCGGTCACGGCAATGATCGGATGCTTGATGGACATGGTGTCTCCCCTCTAATGAAAATTCTTTGGCCTAGGCCGCGGCGCGCAGCTCGCGGTGGTAGCGTTCGATGCGCTCGACCTCGTTCTTCGAGCCGAAGATCAGCGGCACGCGCTGGTGCAATGCCGTCGGTTGCACGTCGAGCATCCGTTCCAGGCCCGTGGTGCACAGGCCGCCGGCTTGTTCGACGATGAAGCCGACCGGATTGGCTTCGTAGAGCAGGCGCAGGCGGCCCGGCTTGGCCGGGTCCTTGGTGTCCTTCGGGTACATGAAGACGCCGCCGCGGGTCAGGATGCGATAGGTCTCGGCCACCATCGAGGCGATCCAGCGCATGTTGAAGTCCTTAGCCCTAGGGCCGGTCTTGCCGGCCAGGCACTCGTCGACGTAGCGCTTGACCGGCCATTCCCAGAAGCGTTCGTTGGAGGCATTGATCGCGAATTCCTGGGTGTCCTCGGGAATGCGCATGTCCGGGTGGGTGAGGATGAATTCGCCCACCTCGCGGTCGAGCGTGAAACCGTTCACGCCGTGGCCGGTGGTGATGATCAGCAGGGTCGAGGGCCCATACAGCGCGAAGCCGGCGCAGACCTGTTGGGCGCCGGGTTGCAGGAAGTCTTCCGTCTTGCAGTCGCTGCCGGCATTGCTGGCAAATGAGGGGGAGCGCAGGATGGAAAAGATGGTGCCGACGGTGATGTTGACGTCGATGTTGGAAGAGCCGTCGAGCGGGTCGAACACCAGCAGGTACTTGCCGCGGACGTTGCTGCCGGAAATCGGGTAGATGTCCTCCATTTCCTCGGAGGCCATGCCGGAGAGGTGCCCGGCCCATTCGTTCGACTTGATCATCACGTCGTTGGAGATCACGTCGAGCTTCTTCTGCACCTCACCCTGGACATTCTCGGCGCCGGCATTGCCGAGCAGGCCGATCAGCGCGCCTTTGGAAACGGCATTGGAGATGACCTTGCAGGCGGTAGCGATGTCGTTGAGCAGGCCGGTGAAGTCGCCTGTCGCACCCGCCACATGACGCTGCTCCTCGATGATGAACTGAGTCAGCGTGGTTCGTCCGTCCTGCATTCCTGTCCCTCTCGCGATATTGTTGGTATGGTTTTCCCCTCCCTTGGCAGAAAAATCCCCGCCCCTTGCGGGGCGGGGCCAATCTGGCTAAACGCCAGAGGGAGTGGAGAAGTCAGGGCCGCAGAAACACGACCCGACGCGCGCAATGTAAACCCCGGTAACCATAAGCGCCATTCACTTTTTCTTATCATTGGAATAAGAGCGTCGTTATTGCTTTGCAGCATGCCGGGGGAATATTGCCGCGCTGGCGCTGGCGGCGATTTTTCGCGCCTGTATCATGCGGCATTCGCTGCCCAACCATGACTTCGAGAGGACGAAATGATTACTGCAGTCAAGCCGAGTACCGGCATCCCGACGCCGAAAGAGCAAGTCATCCCGTCCGGCTCGAACCTGTTCAAGTCCTGCTTCCTGGTCGTCATGCTGCTGGGCAGCTTCTATGCGACCCAGTTGATTGCCGGGCAGATGGAAAATGTCTGGCTCAAATGGTCCTTCATTGCCTTGATCTCGGCCTGGAATGGCATGCTCCTGATCGGCATGGGCGTGCTGTCGCACGATGCCGTGCACGGGGTCCTGTTCCGCTCCCGCTTCTGGAACGAGCTCTGGGGTGGCCTGCTGGCCGCCATCGTGCTCATCCCGCTCGAGGCGAACCGGCAATTTCACATCGAGCACCATCGCTACTCCCACCAGCCCGGTCTGGATCCGGAGAATCCGATGCATCAGGGCTCGTTCCTGTATGCGCTGTTGCTCGGCCCGTATGTCGCGCTCTTCGCTCAGTATCAGGTTCTAGCGGCGATTGCGATTCGTGGCGATTTCGGGCGCGTGCTCAAGGATATCCTCTTCATCGGTGTTGCCCTGTGCATGTACTTCCTGCTGCTGCCCGCGCTGGGTGTGTCGTTGATGCTCACCTGGGTGCCCACCCTGGTCGCGCTGCCCCTGGTGTTCAGTGTGCGCGCGCTCGCCGATCACTACGGCATCCCGGCCGTGGTGCCTGGGGCCGGCACGAGCGGCGATGTCCGCGAGCAGCTCAGCGGCTGGGTCGTGCTGACCCCGCGCTGGCTGCAGTGGCTGTGGAGCCACGTCAATTACCACGAGGTGCACCACAAGTATCCGTACCTTTCCCACCAGTACCTGCCGCAGGCTTTCGAGGCTTCGCGCGGCCAGTATCCCTACCTGGTCGTCGATGGCTACTGGAAGGCGGTGGCCAACGCGATGAAGCTGGATTACTACGGCAAGCCGGAAGGCGTACGGCCGTTCATGGCGCTCACTTCGTCAGCGCCATAAAGAGTTCCGGCAGCTTCTCGGGCAGCCGGGCGACGTTGTCGATCACGGTGTAGCTGCGGCCGAAGACGTCCGCCACATACTCGTCGGCGCGCGGGTCGAGGCTGATGCAGTAGGGGAACACGCCTTTCTGGCCGAGTTCGCGCACCGCCTGGCGCACGTCCTCGCCCAGCGCGCGCTCATCGGATACATCGACGTCCGACGGCCGGCCGTCGGTCAGGATCAAGAGCAGCTTCTTGTCGGCCTGGCGATTGCCCAGATAGTGGCCGGCATGGCGCAGGGCGGCGCCCATGCGCGTCGACCACCCGGCTTCCATCGCCGCGAGCCGCCCCTTGACGTCGTCGTTCCAAGGCTCGCTGAAGCCCTTGATGTGCAGGTAGCGGACCTGGTGGCGCGTGTCGGAATGGAAGCCGGCGATGGCGAACGGATCGCCCAGGCGCTCGATGGCCCAGGCGAGCAGCGACACCGCTTCCTGCGAGAGTTCGAGGATGGTTTGATCGCCGGCCGGCGTCTTCTCGTTCAGCGATTCGGACAGGTCGAGCAGCAGCAGCACGGCGATGTCGCGCCCGGCGGTGCGGTGGCTCATGTTGATGCGCGGGTCGGGCGTGGTGCCGCACCTGAAGTCGATCAGCGAGCGCAACGCGACGTCCAGATCGAGCTCCGATCCTTCCTCCTGGTAGCGAATGCGCACCTTGTCCTGCGGCTTGAGCAGGTCGAGCAGTCGCTTGAGGCGCTTGGCCAAGGCACCGTGCTTGGCCAGCAGGCGATCGATCTTCGCCGCGTTCCCGGCCGGGTGCAGCGATTCATAGAGGCTCACCCAGTCGGGACGATAGCTCTGGCTCTGGTAGTCCCACTCGGGGTAGTGGCGCGGCGGCAGGCCCTGCGGCTCTTCGTTCTTCTGCAACTGGCGCGGCTCGTCGAAGGCTTCCTCCTCGTCGCCTTCCTCGATGAATTTCCAGAGTTGGCGGTTGTCGTCGCGATAGTCGACCACCGTGTCGTCGAAGAACACCTTGGCGAGCTGGTCGCTCTGGCGGCGGGTCTTGGCGACGTAGGAAAGCGCCAGTTCGGCCATGGCGGCAGTGTCCGACACGCCGCCACCAAGCGCCGCACGGAAGCGCGCGACGGTCTCGTTGAGTACGGCATCGCGGTAGCCGTGCTGCGGGTCGAGGAAGGCGCGCGACAGCATGGCGAGGCGATGGCGCAGGCAGGAGGTGGTCTCGGGGTCGCAGGCGCCTTCTATGGGCTTGGGATGCAGGGCGAGGAAGAGGCGCGCGAGGCCGGGATATTCGCGCATCAGCAGCGTGTCGATACGTGCGTCCTCGAAGAACTCGACGGCCATACGCTGGAACGGACTCCAGTTATCGGCGATCTGCGGCGTCGACCAGCGGCGATGACCGACCATGTGGGCCAGCACGGCGCGGTAGCGGTCGAGGCCGGACACACCGTGGGCATCGTCGAAGACGTCCGGTACGCGCATGCCGAGCTTGTCGTAGTAGGGGATCGGTTGGCGGATTTCATCGAACGCCGTGGAGTAGGGCACCAGCATTTCGTGCTCGTCCCATAGCGCGCGCAGCGTCAGGTCCAGCTTGCGTTCGACGTCGTGGAACAAGGTGCCGTGGCGTTCGCGTTGCAGCACAGCGCGGCTGTCCGGCGAGGCGAGCTTGAAGTATTCCGTCTGCCGCTCCGGGTGCTTGCCGTGGTTCTTGATGCCGTAGTCCACCCAGTTCCTCAGGCCCTGCAGCGAGAGCAGGTCCAAGAGGCGCGGTGCCTGGGCGAAGAACTCGGGCAGGCCGGGACTGGGGATGGTCTGGTGGAAACCGTGGATGGAGCCCGTCGTGCGCGCCATCAGCTCGCGGGCAATGTCCATGTAAGCCTGTAACTGCGGCAGCGAGGGCTGGCGGCGCGCGACGGCGGCCAGGGTTTGCAGGAAGGGCGCGATGGCCGGGCCGTTGGGCGACTTCTGCATCGCCCGGACGAAGTCCATGACGGCCGGCAGCGGATCTTCCTTGACGCTGCCGACCACGCCTGGCCAGGCTTCGAGCAGGGCCAGCATCGGCTCGGGGCCGCGGCCGAGTTTGCCAAGCACGCGTGCTGCGTCGAGATAGGCCTTCATCTGTGCCCGAGAAAAGCTCGAGAGCGCCTCGAAGACGCATTCCTCGAACACCTCGGCGACCTGCTGGAAGCCGCAGTCGAGTTCGTACCAGTAGGTCTGCACCTGGGGGTGCATGGTCACGCTCAGGCGAAGACGGCGTCGATGGCGTGGTCGAGCGTGGCGCGGATGTCGGCGTCGTCGGTGATTGGCCGCACCAGCGCCATGCGGCAGGCGTCGCCGGGTGCGACGCCGCGCTTGATCAGCGTCGCGGCATAGACGAGCAGGCGCGTCGAGATGCCTTCGTCGAGGCCGTGGCCCTTGAGGTTGCGCGCCGTGTGGGCGATCTTGATCAGCTTGGCGGTCGGCTCCCGGTCAAGCCCGGTTTCCTTGGCGACGATGTCGGTTTCCAGTTCCGCTTCGGGGTAGTCGAAGTCGAAGCCGGTGAAGCGCTGCTTGGTCGACTGCTTCAAATCCTTCATCAGCGACTGGTAGCCGGGGTTGTAGGAGATGACGAGTTGAAAGTCGGGATGCGCCTCGATCAGTTCGCCCTTCTTGTCGAGCGGCAGCGTGCGGCGGTGGTCGGTGAGCGGGTGGATGACGACCGTGGTGTCCTGGCGCGCCTCGACGATCTCGTCGAGATAACAGATTGCCCCGATGCGCGCGGCGGTGGTCAGCGGGCCGTCGAGCCAGCGGGTGCCGTTGGCGTCGAGGAGGTAGCGGCCGACCAGGTCGCTGGCGGTCATGTCCTCGTTGCAGGCGACGGTGATCAGCGGACGACCCAGCTTCCAGGCCATGTACTCGACGAAGCGCGATTTGCCGCAGCCGGTCGGGCCCTTGATCATCACCGGCAGGCGCGCGCCGTAGGCGGCCTCGTAGAGCGCGACTTCGTTGCCCTGCGACTGGTAGAAGGGCTCCTGCTTGACGAGGTATTGCGTCTTGTCCGTCATGTCGGTATCCGATCAAAAAAGTCGGGATTGGCGGCCAAAAAATCCCCGGCGGAGCGGGGATTGTGCGGCAAGCGGTGATTACTTGTGCACGCCGAGCTTCTCGCGCCAGCCGGGGAACAGCTTGTCGGCATCCTTGGGGAAGGACTCGAAGGCGCGGGCGAATTCCTTGTGCTCCTTGGCCCACTGGATCGGGTCGGCACCGGCCTTCCAACATTCGTAGGCCTGGCGCAGCGACTTGGCGCCGGCGGCCGGGCTGTCGATGTGGCCGTAGGCGCCGCCACCGGCGGTGTTGATGACGTTGCCGTGGCCGAGGTTCTCGAAGAAGCCGGGCAGGCGCAGTGCGTTCATGCCGCCGGAGATGATCGGGGTGGTGGCCTTGACGCCGTCCCACTTCTGGAAGTAGACCGGGCCCTGGCATTCGTCGCGCTCGATCATGTAGGCGATGACCTTGTCGTCGCCTTCGCCTTCCATCTTGCCGTAGCCCATGGTGCCGACGTGGATGCCGGAAGCGCCCTGCAGGCGGGACATCTTGGCCAGCACGAAGGCGGTGTAGCCGCGCTTCGACGAAGGCGAGGTGACGGCGCCGTGGCCGGCGCGGTGGTAGTGCAGGAACTGGTTCGGGTACTGGCGACGGCAGGTGGTGATCATGCCGGGGCCGCCGACGTAGCCGTCGACCAGGAAGGCCAGCTTGTTGGCATCGGTGCCGAAGGTCTCCAGCGCGAAGTCGGCGCGGGCGCACATCTCGTGGTAGTCGTCGGCGGTGATGTTCATGGAGAACAGCTTGGCCTGGCCGGTTTCGTCCATGGCGCGCTTCATCGAGTCATAGACCAGCGGGATGGTCTTCTTGATCGGGGCGAACACCTGGTTGCCCTGCGGCTCGTCGTTCTTGATGAAGTCGCCGCCGAGCCAGAACTGGTAGGCCGCCTTGGCGAAGGGCTCGGGACGCAGGCCGAGCTTCGGCTTGATGATGGTGCCGGAGATGTAGCCGCCATCCTTGACCGGACGGCCGAGGATGCGCCACAGATCTTCGATGTTGTAGGCCGGGCAGTCGAACTGGCGGACGACTTCGGGCGGCACGTGGAAGTCGACCATCTTGGCGTAGGCGATGTCGCCCATGCCCTGGTTGTTGCCGATGGTCAGGGTCAGGAAGGAGACCATCATGAAGCGGCCGTCGAGCACGTTGCGGTCGAACAGTTCGAGCGGATAGGCGATCCGCATGTCTTCTTTGGCTTCGTCGATGTAATAGACCAGCGCATCGACGCCCTTGGTGAATTCGTCGGTCGTCGAGACTTCGACGTTGGTGCCGGTCGAGGACTCGGCGGCGAAGTGCGCGGCGGCTTCCAGGTAGCCGGTGCCGTCCTTCGGCTTCATCGTGTAGGCGCACAGGATGTACTTGCCGCTCTTGATCAGGTCTTCTTCCTTGAGGCTGAGGTCGGCGTAGCGGGCTGATTGATCCATGGTCTGCTCCTTTGTCTGGTGTCTGTGGTTATGTCGTCGCGATTCGAAGTGGCGCCATCTTAGTCGCGCCAAATCATAAAAAACATTAAGATTTTTTGATCTGATGCATAAGTCGGATATCGGGAAGCTGGGTCGAGGCCAGGTCGGGCAGGACGGCCAGCGCGCCGGTGAAATCCTCGTCGACCGTATAGCCGCTGGTCGTCACCACCGTCGGCAGGCGTGCCGCGACGGCTGACTTCAGGCCGTTGGCCGAGTCCTCGATCGCCAGGCAATCCTCGGGCGCGAGACCGAGCCGTTCCAGCACCCAGAGGTAGATGTCCGGGGCGGGCTTCTTCTTCGGCACGATGTCGCCGGCGCCGATCACCTCGAACCAGTCGATCGCCTCGGGGGCCAGGCTGGCGCTGAGCAGGGTGGTGACGTTCTCGGGCGTGGTGGTGGTGGCAATGGCCAGACGCAGGCCGGCAACGTGCGCTTCGAGGAGCAGTTCGGTGACACCCGGCCGCAGCGGAATCTGCCCGGCTTCCAGCATCGCCAGGTAGTGGCGCGTCTTGGCAGCGTGCAGTCGCCTGATGATCTCGTCGGCATCCGGCTGGGCGAGGAAGCCCGGGTCGTGGTGTTCGGCGTAGAAGCGCATGCGCTCCTTGCCGCCAGTGACGGCAAGCAGTTCGCCGTACAGGTCGACATCCCAGTGCCAAGCCAGCGCGGCTTCCTCGAAGGCGGCGTTGAAGGCGGGGCGATGGCCGTCGCGCTCGGTATCGGCGAGGGTGCCGTCGACATCGAAGATCAAGGCTTGTAGTGACATGGCGCGCAGACTAGCCTTGACAAACCATAAGGGCCAGTCACAATTTCTTATCCTTTTGATAAGACAGCCCTGCCATGAAGAACGTTACCCTGCGCCAGCTCAAGGTTTTCGAGGCTGTCGCCAACCATCTGTCCTTCTCGCGCGCGGCAGAGGAACTGCATCTCACCCAGCCCGCCGTGTCGATGCAGGTGCAGTCGCTGGCCGAGCAGGCCGGCGTACCGCTCTTCGAGCAGATGGGCAAGCGTATCTACCTCACCGCCGCAGGCGAGGAACTGCTGCGCCATGCGCGCCGCATCGGCCAGCAATTGCGCGAGGCCGGCGATGCGCTGGGAGCGATTCGCGGCGCCAAGGGCGGCCGGCTGACGCTGGGCGTGGTGTCGACCGCCAAGTACTTCGCGCCGCGGCTGCTGGTCGCCTTCCGCGACGAGCATCCGGATGCCGACCTGCGCCTGGGCGTGTTCAACCGCGAGGCACTGGTGAACCAACTGGCCGACAACCAGATCGACCTCGCCATCATGGGTGCGCCGCCGAAGGAGGTCGAAACCGTGGCCGCCGTGTTCGCCGATCATCCGCACGTGATCATCGCGCCGGCCGACCATCCGTTGGCGGCGAAAAAGCGCATCGATCCCGCCGACCTCGCCGGCGAACCCTTCCTGATCCGCGAACCGGGCTCGGGCACGCGCGGCGCCATGGAGCGCTTCTTCGCCGGCCACGGCGTAACGCTGACCAGTACCACCGAGATGGGCAGCAACGAAACCATCAAGCAGGCGGTGATGGCCGGCATGGGCATCTCGTTCATCTCCGAGCACACCATCGGCCTCGAACTGGCGGCGGGACGCCTGGTGCGCCTGCCCGTGACCGGAACGCCCGTGATGCGCCAGTGGTACGTCGTGCATCGCGCCGACAAGCAGTTGCTGCCGATGACCCTGGCCTTCCTCGACTTCGTGCGCGAGGAAGGCCCGCGCCTGATCGTCGAGCAGGCGCCGATCGTGCCGGTCGCGGTGAGTCAGGCGAAGAAGCCTAGGCGTCCTTCCACTTGATCGAGCAGCCGATCGAAGCAATTTGCTCCTGCGGGCCGCTGCCGGTGAGCGCGACCTGCTTCATGGCTTCGAAAAGCTCGCGACGCGCGTCGGGCGCGGTCTCCTTGCGCGACTCGTCGAGCCGGCCGCGGTACTGCAGCCTGAGGTCGGCGTTGAAGCCGAAGAAGTCGGGCGTGCAAACGGCGCCGTAGGCCTTGGCGACTGCCTGCG
The DNA here is from genome assembly GCA_016235765.1 of Rhodocyclales bacterium. Taxonomy (GTDB): domain Bacteria; phylum Pseudomonadota; class Gammaproteobacteria; order Burkholderiales; family Rhodocyclaceae; genus Fen-999. Next base: position 12,246 of record JACRIZ010000031.1, read on the forward strand.
TTTCGTCGAGCACGTAGGGGAAGGGGAAATTCATCAGCTTCGCTTCGCGCACCATGTGCTCCCAGGAATCCTCCGGATAGTCGGTCGGGTCGTTGCTCATGATGGCGACGCTGCCTACCCCCAGCGCCTTGAGTTCCAGGCTGTCGCGGATGATCCGGTGGATGACTGCCTTGACGTACGGGCAGTGGTTGCAGATGAACATGACCAGCAGGCCGTTGGGGCCGCGTGCCGAGGCGAGGGTGTGGCGCTGGCCGTCGACGCCGGGGAGGTTGAAGTCGAGGGCTTTCCAGCCGAAATCGCAGACGGGGGGTTGGGTGGCTGCCATGATGTCGCCTCCTGGTCTTGTGAAATAATCACTCGATGATACCGCGCTTCCATTGCCCCTTTCCGCTGGCGCCCGGCGCCACCGTCGATCTGCCGCCGGAGGCGGCGCACCACGCGACCAAGGTGTTGCGCCTGAACGAGGGGGATGGGGTCATCCTCTTCGACGGCAGGGGCGGCGAATGGTTCGGCAGCTTGCGGCGCGTCGGCAAGACCATGGCTGTTGCGCTTGAATCCTTCGACGACTCGGATCAGGAGCCGCCGCTGGCCATCACGCTCGCGCAGGGCTTGCCCGCCGCCGACAAGATGGACTGGATCGTGCAGAAGGCCGTGGAGCTTGGGGCGGCGCGCATTGCGCCGGTGGCTTGCCGCCGTTCGGTGATCCGCCTTTCCGGCGAGCGCATGGAGCGACGCGTTGCGCACTGGCAGGCGGTGGCGATTGCCGCTTGCGAACAATGCCGCCGGAATCGCGTCCCCGAGGTTGCACCGCTGGTTGACCTGCCTCAATTCCTGGGTGGGAGCGCGGGCGACAATGGCCTGCGCCTGATCCTGGCGCCCGAAGCTGGAACGCGGCTGGCCGGGCTGCCGAAGCCGAGCGGGCCGGTGACGCTGCTGATCGGACCGGAAGGCGGCTTCGAAGAAGGGGAGTTGGCGGCGGCGGCGTCGGCGGGTTTCCAGGCGGTCAGCCTTGGCCCGCGCGTGCTGCGCACCGAGACGGCGGGGCTGGCGGTACTGGCGGCCATGATGGCTTTGTGGGGTGATTTCTAGGGAGAGTCTGCGATGTTCGAATCGGCGGAACTGGGTCACAAGATCGACAAGGAAACCTACCGCAAGGCGGTACCCAAGTTGCGCGCCGCCTTGCTCGACGCGCAGTACGACCTCAAGGAACAGGGCAAGATACCGGTGGTGGTGCTGATCAGCGGCCAGGACGGCGCAGGCAAGGGCGAGACCATCAATGTGCTCTACGAGTGGATGGACCCGCGCTTCATCTCGACGCTGGCCTTCTCGACGCCGACCGACGAGGAGCGCCAGCGCCCGGCCATGTGGCGCTACTGGCGCGCGCTGCCGCCCAAGGGCCGCATCGGCATCTTCGCCGGCTCGTGGTATTCGGACCCGATCCACGACTCCATCGAGGAAACGATCTCCAAGTTCGCGCTCGACCAGCGCATCGACCAGATCAACCGCTTCGAGGCCATGCTGGTGAACGAGGGCGCGCTGGTGCTCAAGTTCTGGTTCCACCTGACCAAGGACGCGCAGAAGAAGCGCCTCAAGGAGCTGGAGAAGGACCCGAAGACCGCCTGGCGCGTCACCAAGTGGAACTGGGATCGCCTCAAGACCTACGACAAGCTGCAGGACGTCGCCGGCCATATGCTGCGCATGACCAACACGCCCTGGGCGCCGTGGATCATCGTCGAAGGCGCCGACGACCGCTATCGATCGCTCACCGTCGGCAAGATCATTCTCGACTCGCTGAAGAAGAAGCTCGCCGACAAGGTCAAGGACGTCACGCCGGTGGCGCCACCCGTGCCGCCGAACATCGACGGCCGCGACATCATTTCCGAACTCGACCTCACTCACAGGCTGACCAAGGCGGCTTACGAGACCGAACTGGCGAAGTGGCAGGGCAAGCTGTCGGAACTCGTGCGCCATCCCCGCTTCAAGGAGCGTTCGCTGGTCTGCGTCTTCGAGGGCGCGGATGCGGCCGGCAAGGGCGGCAGCATCCGCCGCATCGGCGCCGCCATGGATGCGCGCCAGTACCAGATCGTGCCGATCGCCGCGCCGACCGAGGAAGAGCGTGCCCAACCCTATCTGTGGCGCTTCTGGCGCCACATCCCGCGCACCGGTCGTGTCGCCATCTTCGACCGCTCCTGGTACGGCCGCGTCCTGGTCGAGCGCGTCGAGGGTTTCTGCGCCGAGGCCGACTGGCTGCGCGCCTACACGGAAATCAACGACTTCGAGCATGAACTGGCCAAGGCCGGCGCCATCGTCATCAAGTTCTGGCTGCAGATCAGTCGCGAAGAGCAGTTGAAGCGTTTCAAGGAGCGCGAGAAGATCGAGTTCAAGCGTTTCAAGATCACCGAGGAGGACTGGCGCAACCGCAAGAAGTGGGACGCCTACCACCGCGCCATCTGCGACATGGTCGACCGTACCAGCACGGGCGATGCGCCCTGGACGCTGGTCGAGGCCAACGACAAGAACTACGCGCGGGTGAAGATCCTGAAGACCGTTTGTGAGCGGCTGGAAGCGGCGCTGAAGAAAAAAAACAAGCTATGATTGCCGGGTTCCAACTGCCGACCCTGTCCTGACCATGCCCGAGCCGCAGAAAGCCGCCGCAACGCCGATCGCACCCGCGACTCCCGTCACCGACACTCGCCTCGTTTCCTGGGTGCGCCAGGCTGCGCCCTACATTCACGCCTTCCGCGGCAAGACCTTCGTCATCGCTTTCGGCGGCGAGGTGCTGGAGTCGGAAGCGGCGCAGGCGCTGATCCACGACGTGGCGCTGCTCGATGCCATGGGCATCCGTCTGGTGCTGGTGCATGGCGCGCGGCCGCAGATCGATGCCGAGATGAAGTCGCGTGGTCTGACGCCGCGCTTCCACAACGGCTTGCGGGTCACGGACGCCGAGGTGCTGGAGTGCGTCAAGCGCGCCATGGGCGTGACGCGCATCGAGATCGAGGCGATGCTTTCGCAGGGCCTGCCGAACACGCCGCTGGCGGGCGGCTTCCTGCGCGTCACCGGCGGCAACTTCATCACGGCGCGGCCGGTCGGCGTCGTCGACGGCGTGGACTTCCAATACACCGGCGCGGTGCGCAAGGTGGTGGCCGAGGAAATCCAGGGCGACCTGGCGCAGGAGAACGTGGTGCTGATCACGCCGATCGGTGCGTCGCCGACGGGCGAGATATTCAATCTCGCCTGGGAGGAAGTGGCCGAGGCGGTGGCGACGGCGGTCAAGGCCGATAAGCTCATCTACCTGTGTGCCGCGCCCGGGCTCATCGACAAGAAGCACCAGTTGATCGACGCGCTGACGGCGGACGAGGGCCAGTGGCTGATCGACAAGAAGGTGGCGCAGGCCGACGATGTCGCCCGCGTGCTGCCGGGCGCGGTACGCGCCTGCCGGGCCGGTGTCGGCCGGGTGCACTTCCTCGATTACCGCTCCGATGGCGCGATGCTGATGGAGTTCTTCACCCGCGAGGGCATCGGCACCGTGCTGACCAGCGCGGCACTGGCGACCCTGCGCAACGCCACGCACCTGGACGTCGGCGGCATCCTGGCATTGATCGCGCCTCTGGAGGCGGACGGCACGCTGGTGCGGCGCGGCCGCGAGCGGCTGGAAATGGAGATCGACCGCTTCTCGGTGCTCGAACTGGATGGCATCATCGTCGGCTGTGCGGCGCTTTATCCGCTGACGGCCACCCGGGGCGAGCCGAAGGGCGCGGAACTGGCCTGCCTGGCCGTGATGGCCGAGTATCGGCGCGCCGGCTATGGCGACCAGTTGCGCATCCACATCGAGGAGCGGGCGGCGAAGCTGAAGCTCAAGAAGCTGTTCGTACTGACCACGCGCACGGCGCACTGGTTCATCGAACGCGGCTTCGTCGAGACGAACGTCGATGCGCTGCCCACGGGCAAGCGCGAGCTCTACAACCTGCAACGGCGCTCAAAGGTGCTCGTCAAGGCTCTGTAGGGCTAGAATTCGACTACTGAAACCCCGGAGAAAAGACTTATGGCCCGTATGGTGAATTGCATCAAGCTTGGCCGCGAAGCGGAAGGCATGGACTTCGCGCCGATGCCCGGCGAACTCGGCAAGCGACTGTTCGAGAATGTCTCGAAGGAAGCCTGGCAGCAGTGGATCCGCCACCAGACCATGCTGATCAACGAGAACCGCCTGAACCTGGCCGACCCGCGCGCCCGCGCCTACCTTGCCGAGCAGGTCGAGAAGCATTTCTTCGGCGAGGGTGCCGCCGCGGTGAGCGGCTACGTGCCGCCGAAGTCCTGAGAGGCTACTGCCCGACTTCCTGCTCGATCGCCTCGATGCCGATGTGGCGTACGTCGCGGCCCTTGGCCATGTAAACGACGTACTCGGACAGGTTCTTGGCATGGTCGCCGATGCGCTCGATCGACTTGGCGATGAACAGCACGTCGAGTGCCGGGGTGATGGTGCGCGGGTCTTCCATCATGAAGGTGATCAACTGGCGCATGATCGCCTTGAACTCGGCGTCGACCTCCTGATCCTGGCGGGCGATGCTTGCTGCCGCCGAGGCGTCGGTGCGGGCGAAGGAATCCAGCGCCTTGCGCAACATGTCGAGCGCCAGCGCGGCGGCATGCTGGAGAGGAATGCGCGGCCGGAAGGAAGTATCCGCCGCATGCAGCGCCCGCGCCTTCTTGGCGATCTTCTTGGCTTCGTCGCCGATCCGCTCGAGGTCGGTGATGGTCTTGACCACCATCATGATGGTGCGCAGGTCGGACGCGGTCGGCTGGCGGCGGGCGATGATGTGGGTGCAGGCCTCGTCGAGCTCGACTTCGTTGCGATTGACCAAGTGGTCCTGCTCGATGACCTGGTCGGCCATGCCGATATCGCCGGTATCGAGGGCAGTCATCGCCTGGACGATCTGCTTTTCGACCAGGCCGCCCAGTTGCAGCACCCGGGTCCGGATGTTGCCGAGGTCGACGTCGAACTGCTTGGTGATGTGTTCGTTCATGGTTCGCTAGTCTAGGCTCAAAACATGACGGAAATGTTGCAGTCTATCTTGTCATGCTGCGCACGCCGTCCGGCGTGGCCAACAGCAGCAGGTCCGCGCCCCGGCAGGCGAACAGTCCGTTGGTGACCACACCGACGATCTGGTTAAGGCGGGTTTCGAAGCCGGCCGGGTCGGTGATGGCCAGTCCATGCACGTCGAGGATGAGGTTGCCGTTGTCGGTGACGAAGCCTTCGCGCAGCTTCGGCTGACCGCCGAGCTTTTCCACCTCGCGTGCGACGTAGGCGCGCGCCATCGGGATCACCTCGACCGGCAGCGGAAAACTGCCCAGCGTGCCAACCAGCTTGCTCTGGTCGCAAACGCAGACGAACCTGTCGGCGACCGCGGCGACGATCTTCTCGCGCGTCAGCGCACCGCCGCCGCCCTTGACCATCTCGAGTTTCGCGGTGATCTCGTCGGCGCCGTCCACGTAGACGGGCATGCGGCTGACCTCGTTGAGGTCAAGCACCTTGATGCCGTGGCCTTCGAGGCGCTTCTTCGTCGCCTCGGAGCTGGCGACGGTGGCGGCGACGCGGTCCTTGATCTTCGCCAGTTCGTCGATGAAGAAGTTGGCGGTTGAACCGGTGCCGACCCCGACGATGCTGCCCGGGGGGACGTTGGCGGCCACGTAGTCGGCGGCGGCCTTGGCCACGGCCTGCTTCAATTCGTCCTGGGTCATGCTGTCTCCTGAATCCGATTTTTGATTTATGGGAGACGGGATTGTAGCCGCTGGGCGCGGGGACCGATCAGCGGTTCCTGGGCATGAACTGGGTGGCGAAGCTCGCCGAGTTGGCGGCCACTGAGCGTCGCCAACGGAAGGCGCGCGACTTTTCGGCGGATGTCAGCGGTTCCAGGCGCGGCTCGCTTTCCTTGGCGCCGATCTGGTAGACGGGGCGCATCGGGCCGTTGCGTGCCCGCCGCCAGCCGCTGATGTGGATCTTGCCCTGGGTCAGCAGGGCTTCGAGATAGTCCGAGTTCTTGACCGTGGCGAGCGACAGTCCGGATAGCCTGGCCGCCTGGCGATAGTCGATCGGTCCGAACTGGGCAATCACTTCCAGCAGGCGCGCCATGCCCGGCGCCGCCCGGTTCGCCTCGTCGAGGCCCGGCTTGGGATAGTCGGGTCCGCTACCCAGGCTGAAGAGCGGCGTCGTGAAGCCGCCGCTGCCGTTGCGCTGCCAGCCGGAGACAAAGATCAATCCCTCGCGGCGCAAGGCCTTGAGGTAACCGCCACCGGAGAGCGTGCTGACGCTGACGTAGGCACGCTCTGCGATCTCTTCCTTGGTCAATCCCGGCGCGCGCCGCAACGTGGCCAGGATGCGTTCCGCAGCCCGGTTCATGATCTCCCTGATCGTTCCTTATAGCCTGAATCGTGACACGGCGCCTTTTAGTGTATCCGAAACGCCGACCAGGCGATGGGCGGTATCGGCGACCGAGCCGACTGCGGCGGTATTCTCCTCGGACATCTGGGCGATCGATTCGACGTTGCGCGCGAGGTCGGTCGATGCGCCGCGCTGTTCGCGCAGGGCATCGGTGATCGCGGCCACCGCATCGCGCACCGTTTCGGCAGCGCTGCGGATGCTCTCCATGGATTCGCTGGCATCACGGGCTGCTTCGACCACTTCGCTGACCACGCCGCGGCTTGCCTGCATGCTGTGCACCGCGGCCTCGGCGCCGTCCTGGATGCTGCCGATCACCGAACTGATCTCCTGGACCGATTGCGTCGTGCGCTCGGCGAGCTTGCGCACTTCGTCGGCGACCACCGCGAAGCCGCGGCCCTGTTCGCCGGCCCGGGCCGCCTCGATGGCGGCGTTGAGGGCCAGCAGGTTGGTCTGGTCGGCCACCTCGCGGATCACCGTCGTGATGTGGCCGATCTTCTGCACCTGCTCGGCGAGTGCCTGGATCTGCTGCGCATTGTTTTCGACGCTGCTGGCCACCTGATTGATGCGGCTGGCGGCGGTCGCCACGCTCTTGCCGCTCTCGACGGCCAGGCCGCCGGCTTCCTGGGCGCGCTTGTTGGCATCCTCGGCATTGCCGCCGACATGGTCGATGCTGACGGTCAGTTGCTCCACCGCCGCGGCGGCGGAAGAGGTCGAACTCGACTGGCTTTCGGTGCTGATCGAGACCTGGTGGGCCGAGGTGGACAACTCGTTGGCGGCCGATACCAGTTCGTTGGTGCTGCCCACGATGTGGCCGACCGTCGTCGCCAGGTCCTGGCGCATCCTTTCCATCGAAGCCATCAACTCGCCCACTTCGTCGCGGTTGGCGGCCAAGGCGCTGCCGGTGGCCGTCAGGTCGCCGCCGGCGACGCGGCTGGCCAGGGCGTTGGCTTGGGCCAGGCGTGTGGTGAGACTGCTGCGGATTTGCATACTCAGTCCGCCGACCAGGACGATCGCAACGACCGCGACGATCAGCATGGTCCAGGTCGAGAATGCTTTGGTCGCCTCGGCGTCGGCCGCTTCCCGCTTGCCCAGTTGTTCGTTGAAACGCATGTGTGCTTCGAGGGCACCATTGAACGCTTCCGCAGCCCTCCCGGCGCCGGGAAGCAGCGCGAGTACTTCGTCGCGTGCATTGCGCTCCGAGGCCTCGAGGAGCGGCTTCAGCGACTTCATGTACTCGGCGAAGTACCTCTTGTCGTCTTCGAGCAGGCGCTTGTCCTCGGCGTCGACGACCAGCGGCTCATATTTCTTGAGGTGCTCCACCACCACGGCCTCGGCCTCGTGCACCTTGGCTGTGAAATCCGCTTTCGCCTTGCCATCGCTGTTCAGTATGTGGCGGTAGACGTTGACGCGGACGTGGCTGAACTCCAGCAGTGCAGTATCGAGAATGAGAATGCTGGGAATGACGTTCTCGTTGCCGAAGTTGGCCTCCCGGTAGATCTTGCCCATTTCGACGATGGCGACGGCGGCAATGACGATCAAGGCGACGACCGCCGCCGACATGAGAAGCAGCAAACGCTTGGAGATAGTCATGATTGGGTTCCCCCCCCTATTGTTGATATGGCTCTATTGTTGTGCTTCTGATGCGGAATAAAATGATCAAGGTCAATTTCAGCTAGTACGAAAGATATACCAATAAATGCGATGCGAATAGACTCGGCAATAAACATGGGTATAACGATAGTTATATTGGACGAATTTGCTCCGGCATGTCGGGGTACGGCTTCCTGGGCAACAACAGATGAATCCGGTGCGAAGTCTCTCAGCTAGCGGCGGCGTCAACGTCGCCTACCGATTGTGGCGGCCGGGCGCGCCGCGCCGGACCATCGTCGCCATCCACGGCCTGGCCAGCAACCTGACGCGCTGGTCGGAGTTCGCGGCGACGACGCGCCTCGCGGAAAGCTGGGACATCCTGAGCCTGGACCTGCGCGGCCATGGCGGTTCGCTGCATCGCGGCCGGGTCGGTTTCGACGAGTGGTGTGCGGATATTGGGGAACTGTTGCGGGCCGAGGGGATTGCCGAGGCGGTGCTGCTGGGCCATTGTCTTGGCGCCAATGTCGCATTGTGGTTCGCGCATCGGCAGCCGCAACGGGTCAAGGGCATGGTGCTGATCGAGCCGATGTTCCGGCAGGCGTTGGCGGGCGAAATGTTGAAGGCCATCCGTCTGCGGTCCGGCATCGCCGCCGTCGTGCCGCTGCTGCGCGGGCTTGCTGCGCTGGGTTTGCACCGCCGGCACCTGGAGATGATCGATCTGGCCGAACTCGACCGCGAGGCCCGCGCCGCGATGACCGGCGAGGGGGGGTTCCCCGTGGCGCGTTACTCCTCGATTCGCGAAGACCTGCGCGGCGTGCCGCTGACGGTCTACCTGCAGGACCTGCTGGCGGTGACCGGGCCGTTGCCCGATTTGCCAGGCCTGGCCGGTCCGACCCTGGCGCTGCTCTCGTCCGGCACCGCTTTCACCGATCCGGAGATCACGGCTCGGCTGCTGGCCGAACTGCCGGATTGCCGGATCGTGCGCCTCGACGCGCAGCACTGGATACCGACCGAGCAGCCGGAAGCGATGCGCCACGCCATTGAGGACTGGTGCGACGAACGCTTCGGCAGGTAAGCACTACTTCTTCCGCGGCGCCGGCAGGTCGGTGCAACTGCCGTGGGCGACTTCGGCGGCGAGGCCAACGGTCTCGCCCAGCGTCGGATGCGGGTGGATGGTCTTGCCGATGTCGACCGCATCGGCGCCCATCTCGATGGCCAGGGCAATTTCGCCGATCATGTCGCCGGCTGAGGGGCCGACGATGCTGCCGCCGACGATGCGATGCCCACCGTTTTCACTGGCATCGAATACCAGCTTGGTGAAGCCGTAGTCGGCGCCGTTGGCGATGGCGCGGCCGGAGGCGGCCCAGGGGAACCTGGCGACCTCGACCTTGCGGCCGGCCTTCTTCGCCTCGTCCTCGCCCAGACCGACCCAGGCGATTTCGGGATGCGTGTAGGCGACGCCGGGGATTACCGTCGCGTCGAAATGCGACTTCTGGCCGGCGGCGGCTTCCGCCGCGACGTGGCCTTCATGCACCGCCTTGTGCGCCAGCATGGGCTGGCCGACGACGTCGCCGATGGCGAAAATATGCGGTACGTTGGTGCGCATTTGCGAGTCGACCGGAATGAAGCCGCGTTCGGTGACCGCGATGCCGGCCTTGTCGGCATCGATCTTCTTGCCGTTGGGGCTGCGGCCGGCAGATTGCAGCACGCGGTCGTAGCATTGCGCTTCGGCGGGCGCGTTGTCGCCCTCGAACTTGACCCAGATGCCGTCCTTCTTCGTCTCCGCGCTGGCCGTCTTCGTCTTGAGCATGACCTTCTCGAAACGGTGGGCGTTCTGCTTCTCCCAGACCTTGACCAGATCGCGGTCCGGCCCCTGCATCAGGCCGTCGAGCATTTCGACCACGTCGACCCTGGCGCCCAGCGTCGAATACACCGTCGCCATTTCCAGGCCGATGATGCCGCCGCCGATGACCAGCATGCGCTTGGGCACCTGGCGCAGTTCCAGCGCGCCGGTCGAATCGACGATGCGCTCGTCCTTGGGCAGGAAGGGCAGATGCACCGCCGCGGAGCCGGCGGCGATGATGCACTTCTGGAACCTGATGACTTTCTTCGCGCCGGTCTTCTCCTGCGCGCTGCCGGTAGTCTCTTCGACTTCGATGTGGTGCGCATCGAGGAAGTGGCCGTAGCCGCGCACCGTCTCGACGCGGCGCGCCTTGGCCATGCCGGTCAGGCCGGTGGTGAGCTTGCCGACCACCTTGGCCTTGTGGGCGCGCAGCTTGTCGATATCGAGCTTCGGCGCGGCGAAGCTGACGCCGAATTCGCTGGCGTGCGCCGCTTCCTCCATCACTGCCGCGACGTGCAGCAGCGCCTTGGAGGGAATGCAGCCGACGTTGAGACAGACGCCACCGAGCGTGGCGTAGCGCTCCACAATCACGGTCTTCATGCCGAGATCGGCGGAGCGGAAGGCGGCGGAGTAGCCGCCGGGTCCGGCGCCGAGCACGAGCATTTCGGTTTCCAAGTCGGCGGCAAAGGGCTTTTCACCACCAAGTGCACCAAGATCACCAAGAGAATCGTTCTTTTCGGGTTCGTTCTTCTTGGTGCCCTTGGTGCTCTTGGTGGTGGAATCAACGGCCTCCAGCACCACGATCACGCTGCCCTCCGAAACCTTGTCACCGATCTTGACCTTCAGTTCCTTGACGGTGCCCGCAACGGGCGCGGGCACGTCCAGCGTGGCCTTGTCGGATTCGAGCGTCACCAGCGAGGCTTCGGCTTCGACGACGTCGCCCGGCTTGACGTGGATCTCGATGACTGGCACGTCCTTGAAGTCGCCGATGTCCGGGACTTTGACGTCGAGGGCGCTCATAGCATCACCCTCCGGAAGTCGCCGAGCAGTTGCGCCAGATACGCGTTGAAGCGCGTCGCCAGCGCGCCGTCGATGACCCGGTGGTCGGCCGAGAGTGATAGAGGCACCATCAGGCGCGGCACGAATGCCTTGCCGTCCCAGACCGGCTTCATGCTCGACTTGCTGACGCCGAGGATCGCGACCTCGGGCGCATTGACGATGGGCGAGAAGGCCGTGCCGCCGATGCCGCCGACGCTGGAAATCGTGAAGGCGGCGCCCTGCATGTCGGCCGGGCCGAGCTTGCCTTCGCGCGCCTTCTTGGCGAGGTCCGAGGTCTCCTGCGCGATCTGCACCACGCCCTTCTGGTCGGCGTTCTTCAATACCGGCACCATCAGCCCGTTCGGTGTGTCCGCCGCGAAGCCGATGTGCCAGTAGTTCTTGAAGACCTGATTCTCACCGTCGAGGGAACTGTTGAGGTCGGGGTACTTCTTCAGCGTCGCGACCACGGCCTTGATGATGAAGGCGAGCATGGTCACCTTGATGCCGGCCTTCTCGTTTTCCTTGTTGAGCTGGACGCGCAGCGCTTCCAGGTCGGTGATGTCGGCATCCTCGTGGTAGGTGACCGCCGGGATCATCACCCAGTTGCGGGCGAGGTTCGGGCCGGAAATCTTCTTGATGCGCGACAGCGGCTTGACCTCGACCGGGCCGAACTTGGCGAAGTCGACCTGTGGCCAGGGCAGCAGGTCGAGCCCGCCCGAAGTCAGCCGTGGCGATACGCCACTTGCGGTGGTGGCGCCGCTCATCACGCCCTTGACGTAGTTCTGCACGTCGGCCTGGGTGATGCGACCCTTGAGTCCGGTGCCGGGAACCTTGGCAACATCGACGCCCAGTTCGCGCGCGAAGGCGCGCACCGACGGACTGGCGTGCGCCTTGGTGCCGCCGTCGACTGCCAGCATTTCGGCGGGCGTTGGCATGCTGATCGCGGCGGGTGCGGTAGTCGGTTCGGCTTCGGTCGGGCGGATTTCGCATACCTCGCCCGAAGGAGCCACCGGCGCAATGGCAGGTGCGGCTGCCGGCGACGCGGCAGGCACGGCGGCAGGCTTCTCGACCTGGCTTTCCTTTGCGTCCTTGGCGTCCTTTGCGGTGGAATCGGCGGCGTCCAGCACGACCACGACGCTGCCTTCCGAGACCTTGTCGCCGATCTTGACCTTCACTTCCTTGACCACGCCCGCAGCAGAACTCGGCACGTCCATGGTGGCCTTGTCTGATTCCAGCGCAACGAGCGGCGCCTCGGCTTCAACGAAGTCACCGGGCTTGACGAATATCTCGATGACCGGCACGTCCTTGAAATCGCCGATGTCGGGTACTTTGATATCCATGATCAGACCCCCACCGGATTGGGCTTCTTCGGATCGAGGCCGTATTTCTTCAGCGCCTCGGTGACCTTGGCCGGCTTGACCTGGCCGTCGTCAGCCAGCGAGCGCAACGCGGCGACGGTGATCCAGCGGCGATCTACTTCGAAGAAGCTGCGCAATTGTTCGCGCGTGTCCGAGCGGCCGAAGCCGTCGGTGCCCAGCACCGTGTAGCGCCGACCATCGAGTGTCACGAAGGGGCGGATCTGCTCGGCGAACATGCGCACGTAATCCGTGGCGGCGACCACCGGGCCGCGCGTATCGGCCAGCTTGCTCGCCACGTGACACAGCTTCTTCGGCTCTTCCGGATGCAGCAATTGGTGGCGCACGCAGTTGTGGCCGTCGCGCGCCAGTTCGGTGAAGCTCGGGCAGGACCAGAGGTCGGCCTCGACGCCCCAGTCGTTCCTGAGCATGTCGGCAGCGGCGATGGCCTCGCGGAAGATGACGCCCGAGCCCATCAACTGCACGCGCGGGCCGTTGGTGTTGGTGCCCTTCCTGAACAGGTACATGCCCTTGAGGATGTCCTGCTCCACTCCCGCGGGCATCTCGGGATGCTCGTAGTTCTCGTTCATCACCGTCAGGTAGTAAAACACGTCCTCCTGCTCGGCGACCATGCGCCGCAGGCCGTCCTGCACGATCACCGCCAGTTCGTAGGCGAAAGTCGGGTCCCAGGAGAGGCAGTTCGGGATGCTTGCGGAAAGGATGTGTGAATGGCCGTCCTCGTGTTGCAGTCCTTCGCCGTTCAGCGTGGTCCGGCCGGCGGTGCCGCCGACCAGGAAGCCGCGCGCCCGTGAGTCGCCCGCCGCCCAGCACAGGTCCATCGTCCGCTGCAGGCCGAACATGGAATAGAAGATGTAGAAGGGCAGCATCTGCACGCCGTGCGTCGAATACGATGTGGCTGCTGCGATCCAGTCGGCCATGGCGCCGGCCTCGTTGATGCCTTCCTGCAGGATCTGGCCGTCCTTGGATTCCTTGTAGAACATCAACTGGTCGGCATCCTGCGGCACGTAAGCCTGGCCCTGCTGGTTCCAGATGCCGTACTGGCGGAACATGCCCTCCATGCCGAAGGTGCGCGATTCGTCGGGCACGATGGGTACGATGCGCTTGCCCAGCGTCTTGTCGCGCAGCAGGGTGTTGAGGATGCGCACGAAGGCCATGGTGGTCGATATTTCCCGACCGGTGCCGGTGGCCTTGAGTTGTGCGTCGAAGGCGGAAAGGGCGGGCACCGGCAACGGCTCGACCTTACGGCGGCGTTGCGGCAGATAGCCCCCGAGGGCCTGGCGATGCTCGCGCATGTACTTGAGTTCGGGCGAATCCTCGGCGAACTTCAGGTAGGGCAGCTTCTCCAGCTCCTCGTCGGTGATCGGCAGGTGGAAACGGTCGCGGAAAGCCTTGAGCGATACCGTGCCCATCTTCTTCTGCTGGTGGGTGATGTTTTGCGCCTCACCGGATTCCCCCATGCCGTAGCCCTTGATGGTCTTGGCAAGAATCACGGTGGGCTGGCCGGTGTGCGTCACGGCGGCCTGGTAGGCGGCGTAGACCTTGTGCGGGTCGTGGCCGCCGCGATTCAGGCGCCAGATGTCGTCATCGGACCAGGTCGCCACCATCGCCTTGAGTTCCGGCGTGTTGAAGAAGTGCTCGCGGACGTAGGCGCCATCCTTCGACTTGAAGGTCTGGTAGTCGCCGTCCACGCATTCCATCATCCGCTTGCGCAGCAGACCGTGCTTGTCCTGTGCCAGCAGCGGGTCCCAGTACGAGCCCCAGATGACCTTGATGACGTTCCAGCCGGCACCGCGGAAGTCGGCTTCCAGTTCCTGGATGATCTTGCCGTTGCCGCGCACGGGGCCGTCGAGCCGCTGCAGGTTGCAGTTCACCACGAAGACGAGGTTGTCGAGCTGCTCGCGGCCGGCCATGCCGATGGCGCCCATCGATTCCGGCTCGTCCATCTCGCCGTCGCCCATGAAGGCCCAGACCTTGCGGCCGGCGGTGTCGGCCAGGCCGCGGTCATGCAGATACTTGGTGAAGCGCGCCTGATAGATGGCCTGCAAGGGGCCGAGACCCATCGAGACGGTCGGGAACTGCCAGAAGTCGGGCAGCAGCCAGGGATGCGGATAGGAGGGGATGCCCTTGCCGTCGACTTCCTGGCGGAAGCCGTCGAGCTTGGCTTCGTCGAAGCGGCCAAGCAGGAAAGCGCGCGCATAGACGCCCGGCGCCGAGTGCCCCTGGAACATGATCAGGTCGCCGCCGTGGTTCTCCGAGGGCGCGTGCCAGAAGTGCTGAAAGCCAACGTCGTAGAGCGTCGCCGCCGAGGCGAAGCTGGCGATGTGGCCGCCCAGGTTGGAGTCGCCCTTGTTGGCGCGCAGCACCATGGCCAACGCGTTCCAGCGCACGTAGGCGCGAATGCGATTTTCCAGCGCATAGTCGCCGGGCGCGCGCGGCTGCCGGTCGGCGGGAATGGTATTGATGTAGTCGGTGTTGGCCGAGTAGGGAAGGTTGATGCCGGCATGGTGGCCGAGGGCAATCAACTTCTCGATCAGGTAGTGGGCGCGTTCCGGGCCCTCCTGTTCGATCACGGCTTCGAGGGCGTCGAGCCACTCGCGCGTTTCCTGCGGGTCGGCGTCGGCCGGCGTCGGTCCGATGTCGGACATGTTTGTCTCCTCTGATGAGGGTTGTTCGTAAGCCCTTCGCGCCGGGTGGGCGCGCAGGCCGATTCTTCACTCAGCTTAATCCGACCGGATAAGTCAGGCAATCTGGCGATTGCGCATAGTAAAACAACGATTCACAATGCGCAATCTTGCGGTGCATCAATGACGCCGTCGCAGGTGGGTGCTAAGGTGGCGACCGGTACAAAGGAGGAGCGCAGCATGTTCCAGGTACGCATACACGGGCGGGGCGGCCAGGGGGTGGTGACGGCTGCCGAAATGCTGTCCATCGCCGCGTTCGACGAGGGTCGTCATGCCCAGGCCTTCCCCAGTTTCGGTTCGGAGCGCACCGGCGCGCCGGTGGTGGCCTTCTGTCGTATCGCCGACAAGGAGATCCGCTTGCGCGAGCCGATCATGGCGCCCGATGCGCTGATCATCCAGGACCCGACGCTGCTGCACCAGGTCGATGTCTTTTCCGGCCTCAAGCCGGAGGGCTACATCCTGATCAACACCAGCAAGAGCTTCGAGGAACTGGGCCTCGCCGATCTGGTGCGTGATCGGCCGGCGGCCCGCTTGTGCACCGTGGCCGCCACCGAAATCTCGCTGCGCCACGTCGGCCGGCCGGTGCCCAACGTGCCGCTGCTGGGCGGCTTCGCGGCCATCTCGGGCATCCTGAAGCTTGAGTCCGTCATCAGGGCCATCAACGACAGATTTGCTGGCAAGGTGGCGGCCGGCAACGTTGCAGCCGCCACCGAGGCATACAACACGGTGCGCAAGGAAATGGAGGAGGCCGCGCATGCTTAAGCAAATGGAAGGCTCCCGGGCAGTCGCCGAAGCCATCGCGCTCTGTCGCCCCGAAGTCATCTGCGCCTATCCGATCTCGCCGCAGACCCACATCGTCGAGGCGCTCGGCGAATTCGTGAAGGATGGCAGCCTCGCGCCCTGCGAGTTCATCAACGTCGAGTCGGAGTTCGCCGCCATGTCGGTGGCGATCGGTTCCTCCGCCGCGGGGGCGCGCACCTACACGGCCACCGCGTCGCAGGGCCTGCTGTTCATGGCCGAGGCGGTGTACAACGCCTCCGGCCTTGGCCTGCCGATCGTGATGACCGTCGCCAACCGCTCCATCGGCGCGCCGATCAATATCTGGAACGACCACTCCGACGCGCTCTCGCAGCGCGATTCCGGCTGGCTGCAGATCTTCGCCGAGACCAACCAGGAGGCGCTCGACCTGCATATCCAGGCCTTTCGGCTGGCCGAGGAATTGTCGCTGCCGATCATGGTCTGCATGGACGGCTTCATCCTCACCCACGCCTACGAGCGCGTGGACATGCCGACGCAGGAACAGGTCGATGCCTACCTGCCGAAGTACGAACCGCGCCAGGTGCTCGACCCGGCCGAGCCGGTCTCGATCGGTGCCATGGTCGGTCCGGAGGCGTTCATGGAAGTGCGCTACCTCGCGCACGCCAAGCAGATGGACGCGCTGCGCCTGATCCCCGAGTATGCCGCCGAGTTCAAGAAGGTGTTCGGCCGCGATTCGGGCGGCCTGGTCCACAGCTACCGGACCGAGGAGGCCGACACCATCGTCGTCGCCATGGGCTCGGTGCTCGGCACCATCAAGGACGTGGTCGACGAGATGCGCGAGGCCGGCCACAGGATCGGCGTGCTCGGCATCACACTGTTCCGGCCGTTTCCCATCGTCCAGGTGCGCGAGGCGCTGCGCCGCGCCAAGCGCGTGGTGGTGCTGGAGAAGAGCATGGCGGTCGGCCTGGGCGGCATCCTCGCCACCAACGTCGGCATGGCGCTGGCGGCCAAGCCGATCGACGTCTATACGGTGGTCGCCGGCCTCGGCGGCCGGCCGATCACCATGCGTTCGCTGCACGCGCTGTTCCGAAGGGCGGAAAAGAACGACCTCGATCCGGTCACCTTCCTCGACCTCAACCACTCGCTGATCGCCAAGCAGATGGAGCGCGAGCGCGCCAAGCGCCGTTCCGGCCCGGCGGCCGAGGCGATGCTGCGCGACGTCGGCGTCGTTGCGGCGAAGCTGGCTTGAAATGCGATTCACCACAAAGGACGCAAAGGACACAAAGTGAAATCCATGTATTGCTGTTCTTTGCGCTCTCTGCGACCTTTGCGGTAAGGAGAGTTTGCGATGTCTTTTCAACCCGTCAAGTTCTACCAGACCGGCACCTTCACCGTCGGCAACCGCCTGCTGCCGCCCGAAGAGCGCAGCGTGCAGTCGCAGGAGAAGCGCTACAACTCGATCAACTCCGGCCACCGCGCCTGCCAGGGCTGCGGCGAGGCGCTCGGCGCGCGCTACGCCATCGACGCCGCAATGGAGGCGACCAACGGCCGGCTGATCTGCGCCAACGCCACCGGCTGCCTCGAAGTGTTCTCGACGCCGTACCCGGAAACGTCCTGGCAACTGCCCTGGATCCACTCGCTGTTTGGCAACACCGCCGCGGTGGCGACCGGCATCGCCGCGGCGATCAAGGTCAAGAAGCTGAAGGGCGAGAGGCGCAACATCCGCGTCGTCGCGCAGGGCGGCGACGGCGGCACCACCGACATCGGTTTCGGCTGCCTGTCCGGCATGTTCGAGCGCAACGACGACGTGCTCTACATCTGCTACGACAACGGCGGCTACATGAACACCGGCATCCAGCGCTCTTCCGCCACGCCGCCTGCCGCGCGCACGGCGACCACCATGGCGGTCGGCCCCGAGCCGGGCAACGTCTTCGGCCAGGGCAAGTTCGTGCCGGCGATTGCAATGGCGCACGAGATACCCTACGTGGCGACCGCGACCGTCGCCGACCTGCGCGACCTCGAGGCCAAGGTGCGCCGCGCCATGGAGTTCCAGGGTGCGCGCTACATCCACATCCTGGTGCCGTGCCCGCTCGGCTGGGGTACCGCCTCGAACGAGACGATCAGGATCGCCCGGCTGGCCAAGGAGACGGGCATGTTCCCGGTCTTCGAGGCCGAATACGGCGAGGTAAAGTCAGTCGTGGCGATACGCCACCCCTTGCCGGTCGAGGAGTACCTGAAGCCGCAGAAGCGCTACGCGCATCTTTTCGGCAAGACGCCGCAGGTCGAGGTCATCGCCAAACTGCAAGCCCTGGCCGACCGCAACATCAAGAAGTACGGCCTGCTCGATGGAGGTGCCCGGTGATGGACAAGCCCTTTGCCATCACCCTCGATCCCGGTTCCTCGCTGGCCAACCACACCGGCTCATGGCGCACCTTCCGGCCGCTCTACGTCGATCGCCTGCCGCCCTGCAATGCCGCCTGCCCGGCCGGCGAGAACATCCAGTCCTGGCTCTACCACGCCGAGAGCGGCGACTACGAAAAGGCCTGGCGCGCGCTGACCGAGAACAATCCGCTGCCCGCGATCATGGGCCGCGTCTGCTACCACCCCTGCGAGGGGGCCTGCAACCGTCAGCATGTCGATGCGGCGGTCGGCATCAATGCCGTCGAACGCTTCCTCGGCGACGAGGCGATCCGGCGCGGCTGGCGCTTCGAGTCGTCCGCGGCGGCCACGGGCAAGCGCGTGCTGGTCATCGGCTCCGGCCCGGCCGGCCTCTCGGCGGCCTACCACCTGACCCGCATGGGCCACCAGGCGGTGATCCATGAAGCCGCGCCGCTCGCCGGCGGGATGATGCGCTACGGCATTCCCAAGTACCGCCTGCCGCGCGACGTGCTCGACGCCGAGATTCGGCGGCTGGTGGAGTTCGGCGTCGAGCTGCGCCTGCAATCCAAAGTGATGAATGTCCTGGCTGCGATGCAGGAAGGCTTCGACGCGGTCTTCCTGGGCGTCGGCGCCCACATCGCCAAGCGCGCCTACATTCCCGCCGGCGACGCCAGCAAGATCATCGATGCGATTTCGGTGCTGCACGACATGGAAGGCGCGCAGGGCGACGAGCTGCGGCCGATGCTCGGCCGCCGGGTCGTCGTCTACGGCGGCGGCAATACCGCGATCGACGTCGCGCGCACAGCCAAGCGCCTGGGCGCGGAGGAAGCCGTCATCGTCTACCGCCGTACCCGGGAAAAGATGCCGGCGCACGACTTCGAGGTCGAGGAGGCCCTGCAGGAAGGCATTTCGATCAAGTGGCTGTCCACGATCAAGGAGGCCGGCGAGGACGACATCATGGTCGAGAAGATGGCGCTCGACGCGAGCGGCTTCCCGCAGCCGACCGGCGAATACGAGCGCATCCCGGCCGACTCGGTCGTGCTCGCCCTTGGCCAGGATGCGGACCTCGGCCTGTTGGCGAACGTGCCGGGGCTGGCGACCGACAAGGGCCTGGTGCAGGTGGACGCCGGCATGATGACCGGGCACCCCGGCGTCTTCGCCGGCGGCGACATGGCGGGCAACGAGCGCACCGTGACGGTGGCCGTCGGCCACGGCAAGCGCGCGGCCCGCGCCATCGACGCCTGGCTCAAGGGCGAGACCTACGTCTCGCCGCCGAAGCACGAGCTGGCCACCTTCGAACGCATGAACCCGTGGTACTACTCGGACGCGCCGAAGACCGTGCGGCCCGTGCTCGACATCATCCGCCGCCAGTCCACCTTCGAGGAGGTGCTCGGCGGCCTCGACGAAGGCAACGCGCTGTTCGAGGCGCGCCGCTGCATGTCCTGCGGCAACTGCTTCGAGTGCGACAACTGCTACGGCGTCTGCCCCGACAACGCGGTCATCAAGCTCGGCCCCGGCAAGCGCTTCCTGTTCAACTTCGACTATTGCAAGGGCTGCGGCATGTGCGCCACCGAGTGCCCCTGCGGCGCGATCAAGATGGTGCCGGAGGAGAACTGAAGGCCACGTTCCGTTTCTACGAGGAACTCAACGACTTCCTGCCGCCCGAGCGGCGCAAACGGGAGTTCGACGCGCCCTGCGCGCGCGCGGCCACGACCAAGCACATGATCGAGGCCCTTGGCGTTCCCCATACCGAGGTCGAGCTGATCCTCGTCAACGGTGAATCGGCGGACTTCGATCGTCTGCTGTGCGACGGTGATCGCGTCGCCGTCTATCCCCGCTTCGAGGCGTTCGACATCACGCCCCTGCTGCGCGTGCGCGAGCGGCCGCTGCGCGACACGCGCTTCGTCGCCGACGCCCAC
>JACRIZ010000027.1 GCA_016235765.1 Rhodocyclales bacterium
CGCTCGCCGCCGCGCATTGGACCACCGCATGGGCCAGCATCTTCTCCAGACTGCCCGGCGCCAGATTGTTCGCCTTGCCCCAATCACCCACCTCGGCGGTGAGCGACTGGGCGAGCGAACTCACCAGCGCCGCCTTCATCGATTCCGACAGCGGCTCGCCGTACATGGCGCTATGCACCCCGGCCTTGACGGCGGCCTGGGTGGCGTAAGTCCGGAAACGATCCACGAAGGCGGCGTTGGTCACCGTCGGATTCGGCAGGTTCAGGGCCGTCGTCACGCCCTGTACCAGCCCGGCCGTCAGCATCGCCGCAACGACCTGCTTCACGCTCTCGCTGGAGCCCAGATCGTTCAGCGTCTGGCCGATATCGCCGTGGTTGTTAATGAGGGAGACGGCGGCCTGGGCAGCGAGGGTGGAAACACCCGCCGTCACCCCGGCGCCGACCGCGGCGCCGACGGCGGCGTTGCCCGTGGCGGTAGTCGCCGCCCCCTCGGCGGCGGCGCCCGCTCCCGACGCCGCCCCCCAAGTGAGGATCGTCACCACGATCACCACCACCGCCGCCCCCTCCTTGGTGAGCCCGGCATGGTGGTAGTCCCACTCCTGGGCAGCGAGCTCCACCTTCTGCCAGTCCACGTCGTCGCGCTGGGCCAGATCGCCCATCCACTCCAGGCCGGGGGTCTTGGCGAGCGACGCGGCCCGGGTGCGCAGCGTCAGGTCGGGCGGGGTCACCCAGGCGCATTGGCTCGGGGCGAGCTTCGAGCACGTCCAGACCGGGTCGGGAATCACCGTCTTCGCCTTCTCACGCACCGAAGTTCCGGCACTGGCCGAAACGCTGCCGTTCCCGGCCTGCGCCTTCGCCAACTCAACCTGCGTCGGTGCCAGGGCCACCGCCCCGACCGTATAACCGCCGGGCGCCGCCAGGTCCGCCTTGGCCTGGGAGCCATCCTCGTTGCGGCCGGAGAGATGGATCTCCGGCAGGACCAGGGATTCCCGCTGGGCGCCGGCATCGGCGATGTTGTCCCAAACGGTGGCGTGCTGGTCGTGGCCGTCGGCGGAGCTGGTGCTCTCCTTCACGCCATACAAGTTGATGCGGGCGTACTCGTCGATGACTTTGCCCTCGGCATCCACCCCGGCCCGGACCGAGAGCGTCTCGGCCCGGATCACCGGCGCCTGCAAGCTCGTGTCGCCCCCCGAGCGCAGCGCGATGTCGCCGCCCTCGAGGGTGCTCCGGGCCGCCGTCCGGCCGGCCGCGTCCTCGTGGGTGTTCAAACTCTTGACGATGCGGGCGGGGGAAACGTAGCTCTTGTGGGTCACGAAGCCCAGCGCGTTCTGCAGCCCGTTACGGCCCGTGCGGGACTCGGTGACGGTGTCCGCGCCCAGGCGGTTGTTCTTGTACTCCGTCTGCTCGTGGCGCTCATTCACCTCGGTGGCGGCCAGGACCAGGATCTGGTTGTCCGCTTCGAGGGAGAGGCGACCCTCGCTCTGGACGGAACTCGCCTGCACCACGAGATTGTTGACGGCCTGGACAGCGACCTCGCTGCCGGCGAGCTTCGAGCCGACCTGATGGACCTTGAGGGTGTCGATATCGGTCTGCCAGCTCTTGCGGCCGACGTTGCCGATGAGGGGGGGCGTACTGCGACGGCTGACTTTTGCGAGGCGCGTCGCGAAGGGGAGGCCGGCAGCAACGGTGGATTGGTGCCAGTGTCGGAAAACAACTAAACCAGTTCATTCAGTACTGCGCCGAGGATCACTCGCGGAACTCGATCGTGATCGCCCGGTGTTGCGGGTCGGAGAGGAAGCAGCTACAAGCCATATTTCCTGAGCACGCCTTCGATTTCGGCCATCTTCTCCGGGAAGCTAGCTCCTAGCGCAAGCAATGTCTCTCTTGCCGCACGACGAAATGCCCCCGCATCATAGACTGCTACGCAAGGATTCAAACCGCTTACATCTGGATCAGCCCAGACACGATAGTGTTCGCCTTCCTCGTCGTTAATGCACTCAACCTCCCACCCGGGGTCGCCACCAAATCCTGGACTAGGCGCGAGAATGTGCTTCAGCCAATGATCCAAAGGATCGTCAAAATATGGAGCGACCACGTGCATAAGCACCCAATACAGTAACCGCTGGCTGCTCTCCATGGAATCAATCCGCCCCCATTTCATTTTGCTACTCCGACCGGATACGCGGTTGGAACAAAGGCAGTTCCATTTTGCATTCTTATGGGTACGGCGAAACGAATGCCATTGACATTTACCACTTGGAGAATGCTCCCATTTACTTGAAACTGAATTAGCGCCTTGTGGGCGGCAAGCATGGCCATTTCTGGCATATCTGGATAGATGGCTGGATCATAGACAGTTTTTGTGAACTGCTTTGAGGTGGTTGGGAGCGCATATTGAATCTCATAGATTCCAGGCGCTTTCTCGATCTGAGAAAGCACGTTTCCACCGGCATCGCTTAGGGCCGTGGCAAAACTATTAAGATCATGTCCGCCCGAGATTTGCTTCCCAGATATCGTGGCGTTCACTAGGTGATCCGCAAGGTCAGACCTAACCGCGCCACGGCCAACAAAATCGGCGTCAGGTAGCAAAGTGTCAACAACGGTCGTATTTCCGGTTCCCGTTGTTCCGGCTTCCCGCGTGCCCGTTCCCCCCGCCTTTACCTCCTGGCCGAGCCCAGCACTGACCACACTGCCGACTTTGGCCGCCGCGCCCACGCCCAGGATGAACTCGGCGTAGTTCGCAGCCTCGGGGCTCAAGCCCAAGCTTTGCAAGGCTTGATTGAACATCGTAGCTTCGGGCTGGCCGCTGACCACCTGCTGGCTGCCGGTATAGAGCGCGTCCAGCGAGATTCCCGCGACAGCCGCGTTGGCCACGCAGCCAATGCCGGTCGCGCAACTCACTGGCGCTGTGGCGACCGAACCGGCCACCCCCAAACCACCGAGAACGGCTTCACCAGCTCCGATCGCGCGAGTGGTCAGTTGGTAGGTGTTGTTCAATCGCTTGGCGGCATCGACATTCTGGTCGCTGAAGAGCCCGAGCGTCGAGTAGCCGAACATTCCTTGTTGTTGCACAAGCTGCTGCTGTTCAACGGCAAGGCTCGTACCGGCGTCGGCCATCGTTTTGAGCGCGTTGTACGCGGCACTCCCCACCGGATACTCCGCATAGCACTTCACCATCGCACAGGCCGCCGCCGTGAGCCGGGCTTCCTTCTCTGCATCGCCGTTGGCCAGTTGTTTGATGCGCACCTTCTCATCCTCATGCAACTGCCGATTATATGAATCCACCATCGAGGCAGAGGCCGACGCCGTCATCGAGTCCTTGCCCATGAGATCGGCGACGAGGATGGAGGTCATGGAGGCGATGGCATTGCCCAACTGGCCGCCGAGCTTGTTGTTCTTCGCGTAGTCGGTCTGATCGAGCTTGTCGCCGAGGGGCGAGAGGGCCTCGGCGATCGCTCCGCCCAGGGCGGCGGAGCCGCAGTCCTGCTTCATCACGCTCGCCGCCGCGCATTGGACCACCGCATGGGCCAGCATCTTCTCCAGGCTGCCCGGCGCCAGATGGTTCGCCTTGCCCCAATCACCCACCTCGGCAGTGAGCGACTGCGCCAGCGAACTCACCAGCGCCGCCTTCATCGTCTCCGACAGCGGCTCGCCGTACATGGCGCTATGCACCCCGGCCTTGACGGCGGCCTGGGTGGCGTAAGTCCGGAAACGATCCACGAAGGTGGCGTTGGTGGCCGCCGGATTCGGCAGGTTGAAGGCCGTCGTCACGCCCTGCACCAGTCCCGCCGTCAGCATGGCGGTCACCACCTGCTTCACGCTCTCGCTGGAACCCAGATCGTTGAGTGTCTGGCCGATATCACCGTGGTTGTTGATCAGCGAGACAGCGGCCTGGGCGGCGAGGGTGGTCATGCCGGCGGCGATGCCGGCAGCGACGGCGGCGCCGGTGGTGCCGGCCGCCGTGCTCACGCCCGCGCTTTGGACTGCGCCGGTCGCCGCACTGGATGCCGACCCCCAGGTGAGGATCGTCACCACGATCACCACCACCGCCGCCCCCTCCTTGGTGAGGCCGGCATGGTGGTAGTCCCACTCCTGGGCGGCGAGCTCCACCTTCTGCCAATCCACATCGTCGCGCTGGACCAGGTCGCCCATCCATTCCAAGCCGGGGGTCTTGGCGAGCGACGCGGCCCGGGTGCGCAAAGTCAGATCGGGCGGGGTCACCCAGGCGCATTGGCTCGGGGCGAGCTTCGAGCAGGTCCACACCGGGTCCGGAATCATCGTCTTCGCCTTCTCGCGCACCGAGCTTCCGGTGTCGGTGTCGGTACTGGCCGCGGCGCTGCCGTTCCCGGCCTGCGCCTTCGCGATCTCGTATTGCGTGGGCGCCAAGGCCACCGCCCCGACTGTATAGCCGCCGGGCGCGGCCAGGTCCGCCTTGGCCTGGGAGCCATCCTCGTTCCGGCCGGCGAGATGGAGCTCCGGCAGGACCAGGGATTCCTGCCGGGCGCCGGCATCGGCGATGTTGTCCCAAACGGTGGCGTGCTGGTCGTGGCCGTCGGCGGAACTCGTGCTCTCCTTCACCCCGTAGAGGTTGAGGCGGGCGAACTCGTCAATGACCTGGCCGTCCTTGTCCACCCCGGCACGGACCGTGAGCGTCTCGGCCCGGATCACCGGCGCTTCGAGGGTGGTGTCCGAGCCCGAGCGCAAGGCGATGTCCGTGCCCGAGAGTTCGCTGCGGGCGGCGGTCCGGCCGGCCTCGTCCTCGTGGCTGTTCAAGCTCTTGACGATGCGGGCGGGCGAAACGTAGCTCTTGTGGGTGACGAAGCCCAGCGCGTTCTGCACCCCGTTCCTGCCCGTGCGGGACTCGGTGATGGTGTCGGCGCCCAGCCGGTTGTTCTTGTACTCCGTCTGCTCGTGGCGCTCATTCACCTCGGTGGCGGCCAGCACCAGGATCTGGTTGCCCGCGTCGAGGGAGAGCTTGCCCTCGCTCTTGACGGAACTCGCCTGCACCACGAGGTTGTTGCCGGCCTGGACAGCGACTTCGTTGCCGGTGAGCTGCGAGCCGACCTGATGGATGCGCAGCGTATCGACATCGGTCTGCCAGCTCTTGCGGCCGACGTTCAGGAAGCTGCCCTGCTCCTGCCGCACGGAGGAAGCGGATTCGCGGGTCTCCTCGGCCGAGAGGACATAGACGTCCTGGCCGGCGGAGATGGTGAGCTTCTCCCGGGCCGAGACTTGCGCGGCTTCGAGCACCGCCGTGCCGCCGGCCTGGAGGCTCAGGTTCTTGCCGGAGAGGGTCGAGGCCTGGATGTCCGTTTCGGCGGACTGCCATTGCCCTTTCTCGGCCCAGCGCTTGCCGGTGAGCTTCTCGCGGGACTCGGCGAAAGTGGCGGCTTCCATGTCGCGCGTCGTTCGGCCGGCCTCGATCGTGAGGTCGCCCCCGGCGATGGCCGAGAGATCGCCCTGCGCCTGGAGGTCGACGGCGCGGGCGGAAAGGTTCTCTCCGGCGAGGAGCGTCACGTCGCCACCCGCAGCGATGCGGGTGCCGACTTCCGAGGAATTGCCTTGCTTGAGGTGGTTCCTGCCGTCCCAGACAATGGCCTGGCGGTTCGATTCGACGATCGTGCCGAAGCTCATGTCGCCCATCGCGGCCAGCAGCACCGGGCCGGCACCGGTGTTGACGATCTCGGCACCGTCGAACCGGGCGTTGCGCCCGGCGATGGCGGTGAGGGTGCCCGCTTCGCCGGTCACGTAGAGGCCGGCCAGCCGGCCGAGGTTGGTGCGTTCGCCCTGGGCCGAAGTTTGGGTGTTGGTGGTGCTGGCGACGGTGAGGTCGTTCTGGGCGGTGAGGCTCAAGCTGTCCCGAGCTTCTATCCTGCCGCCCAGGTTCTCGATATCGGTACTGGCGTTGAGCGTGACCGCGTCGCCGGCGATGCGCCCGCCCAGGTTCTTGAGGTTGTCTGCGTCGAGGCTGACGACCTGCCGGCCGGCAAGGGTGCCGCTGTTGGTGAGATCGCCGCCGATCTTGAGGTCGATGCTGTTGGCGGAGATGAGCGCGCCGCTGCCGTCGATGTCGCCGTCTTTGACGCGCACATAGACCTGCGGCACGAGGGCGCGGGCCATGCGGCCGTCGGGCAGTTTCACCTCCTTCTCGACCAGCCAGACGATGTCGCTGGTGAGTTGGGCGACCTGCGCATCGGTCAATGCCACCCCCGGCGCCAGGTTCTGCGCCTGGGCAAAGGTGGCGCCGGCGTTCATCAGGGCCAGGTATTGCGCTTCGTCGTTCGTGTAGCCGGGGAGGAAACGGCGACCGGTAAGTTGCGCGATCTGTTCGCGCAGCAGCCGCTGTTCGTAGAAGCCGTCGCCGAGGCGCTTTTCCGTTACGCGCGGGTCGGGGGCGCGGTTGGCCAGCAGGTAGTCGGAGGAAAGCCAGTTGCGGTAGTTGATGAGGCGCGGATCGCTGGCGACCAGATAGGCGGCGGTGGGGTCGGCGTTGAGGCTATAGAGGGAGGAGTCGGGAACTTGGGTACCGCTGCCGGCGGGGGGCGTGCCGGGGAGGTAGCGCGTGTCGACGAGCGGCGTCGACTCGACGGCGGCGGCCGGGTTGTAGGCCGAGGGGAAGTAGCGGGTGATGTAGTCGGTGTCGACGCAACTGCCGAGTACCCTTCTTGCGCAATAGGTGCCGCGCAGGGCGCTGGTCACGGTGCCGGCGTCGGTGGTGATGCGCTGGCCGGGGGCTTCGGTGTTGGTTAGGGTGCCCGGGGTGCCGGCGATGGCGCCGCCGGCCATGATGCGGCTTTGGTCGTTGAGCAGGTTGCCGACGTTCACATTCAGGTTGCCGCCGGCGAGGATTTGCGCCGGATCGGAACTGGCGATCCGCGTTTCGGCGACGTCGCGGCTGTAGCTGTAGCTGTACCAGTTATGGAAAGTGCCTTCGCCGGCGATGACGAGATAGGTGGCCTGGTCCACGCCATACCAGCTGATCGCCGGGTCGCCGGCCCGGTAGCGGTTGGCGGAACCGGCGCCCTGGTATTCGGCGATCGACTCGTGGCTGACCGCCACCACTTCGGTGCTGAAGTGCTCGTTGGTGTTGTTTACCTGGGCGGCGGCGAGGTGAATGTCGCCCAGCGCTTCGATGGTGGCGCTGGCGTTGTTGAGCGTGTCGGCCTGCCCCGTGGCGCGATTGTCCGCATCCAGGGCGCCGCCGATGGCGATGTCGCCGGCGCTGAAGATGAGGGCGTGCTCGCGGTTGTCGGTGGTCGTGGCGCCCATGTCCAACCGGTCGCGGGCGGCGATGACCGGTGCGCTGCCCCCTTCGGCGAGGTTGCTGACGGAGGTGGCGCCGATGGCGAGATGGTCGCCGTAAATGCGCCCGGTGCCGAGGTTGGCCACGGTGGTGGCCCGGATCACGGTTTCCCGGCCGTCGATCAGGCCCCGGTTGGTGAGTTGGCCATTGACGTTCACGACCACGTCGCCCGCACCGGCGCCGATTTCGCCGGCATTGCGGACGCCGACGCCGGCCTCGGTGCCGACGAGGGTGATTTTGCCGGCGTACATGCCGCCCAGGGCGGCGACGTCGATGGCGTACCCGGGCGCGGCGCCGTCGCCGGTCACGGGAGTGGTCTGGCTGTTGCCGGCATCGACGCGATTGGCGCCGGCGGTCAGCTTGAGGTTGTTGGCCCAGATGCGGCCATTGACCTCGACGGCGCGGGCGATGAGGTCCGTGTAGTCGGTCTGCGTGGCGTCGAGCCCGCCGCCTTCGACCGCGACGCGGCCGCGCTGGACCAGATAGCCGTCGAGACTGCCGCAGTTCATGATCGGCGTGCCGGTGGTGAGGGTGGCGCGGCTTGCGTTGATGAAGCCGCAGCCGTTGCAGGTGATGCCGGCCGGATTGGCGACGATGACTTGCGCGCGGTCGCCGGCGACTTCGAGGTAGCCCCTGAGCTGGCTGGGATTGCTGGAATTGACTTCGTTGAGGATGACGCGGGCACCGCCGCCGGCCAGCCAGGGATTGGCTTGCACCCAGCCGCCCAGTTGCGTCCTGGCGTCGTTGTGTGCGTTGTTGAGGATGACGCCATTCTGTTGCACGTCGAACTGGGTGTAGGTGTTGCGCGAAACGCCGGCGGCGCTGGGGGTCTGGATGTTCACCACCGGCACGCCGTTGCCGGTGACCAGCACGTTCGGTCTCTGGCTGGCCGGGGCAGAGGGGTCGACGACGATCTGGGCGTAGGCCGTGATCGGCTGTAATGCGGGCTGCACGGCCACGAGGAAGGCCAGCAGGCTCGCCAGCGGCCGGCGGACATGGCCGAAGGCTTCGGGGCTCGCCGGAGGCGTGTTGCCACGGCTGACGTTTACGAATCGGCGCTGGTTCATTGGTCCTGCTCCTTAGTACGACAGGTTGAGCATGAAGCCCGAGGTGCTGCGTGCGGTGACGAAGCCGGCCGGCTTCTTCAGCGGTCGGCCGACGAAGAAGTCGTAGTTCAGGCTGTACAAGCTGCCGCGCAGGCCGAGCGCGGCACCTTCGAGCTCGCGGCCGATCAGCCGCACGGCCGCCGGGCCGCCGACCCGGCCGTGGTCGAGGCCGAAGTAGGACTCCGCGCCGCCGCCGAGGGCGACCGAAAGGTCGTTGCGGACCAGCCAGCCGTGGTCGGCCGAGAGCAGGTTCTCGCCGTCGAAGCCGCGTACGGTGTAGCGCCCGCCGATGGCGAAGCGGTCCGGGGGCGCCAGCGGCGTGCGGTTCCACTGGGCGCGCCAAGCGAGGTTGTAGCGCATGCCCAGCCCCAACCAGGTAAAGGGCTTGGCCAGGGTAGCGTCGGCGGCAATCAGGCGCGGGTGCGAGGCGCCTTCGCCGATGGCCTGTTCGGGCGCGGGCTGCGAACGGTGTGCGCCGGTGCCTTGTCGCCAAGCGAGGTTGACTTCCAGCGTGGCGGTGCCGAGGAAATGCTTGTGGTTGCCATTGAGTTCCCATCCGGCCGTGCGGCGTTGCTGGGCAAGGACTTCGGTATCGTCGATGAAGTTGTGCGAGCTGCGCTGCCAGCCGCGCAGGCCCAGCGCGGTCTTGCTGGCCGCGTCGCGACGGACCATGCGCGAGAGGCGGATGTCGCTGCTGCGGCTGTTGCCGCTGTAGCGATGGGTCTGGTCGATGCCGGGCACGGACTGGTGGTAGTCGCTGGTGCCGTGCGTCACACCGAGCAGCCAGTAGCCGACCGGCAGCGAGTAGTGCGCGGTATCGCCACGGGTGCCGTAGGCATCGTCGTCGCGGCCCAGGTTCTGGTTGGCGGTGTAGTAGAAGAGATCGTTGAGGGTGAACAGGTGGTCGGCGGAAATCGTCAGGCCGGCTTGGTAGCGGCCGGTGGCCTTGCTGCCGGAGTCG
Source organism: Rhodocyclales bacterium (assembly GCA_016235765.1). Lineage (GTDB taxonomy): Bacteria > Pseudomonadota > Gammaproteobacteria > Burkholderiales > Rhodocyclaceae > Fen-999. Next base: position 9,370 of record JACRIZ010000027.1, read on the forward strand.
TCGATGGAGAGGCTGATCCGGTACGGGAAGGCCTGCCGCCATGAGACCACCAGGTCGCTGTCGCCCGGCTTGGCGTCGGGCGCTTCGCTGGGCGCGATCAGGATGTCCGCCTCGACGGTCGGCACCCGCTTCAGGTTTTCCAGGGCTTGTTCGATGTCGCGCAGATTGAGCAGGTCGCCCGGCGCCATCGGAAAGGCGTTCCAGTAGGTGATGCGCTCGTCGGTGCCCGCCGGGGAACGGATGGCGCGCACGCGGCCGGGCACGACGGTGAGTTGCAGCGTGCCGGACTTGAGGTCCTGCGGTTCGGCGAGGATGCGCGCGGTGACGTAGCCGTCGCCGACGATGGCGTTCTGGACGCGCTTCATGACCAGATTGACGCCGTCGGCGCCCAGGCAGCGGCCAATCGGACTGTCGCCCTCGCCGGCGGCATGGTCCAGGGCCCAGGCGAAGCGCTCGGCTGCGTCGCCCTTCAGGACCAGACGGTCGATGACAAAGCAGGGCGATTCCCGCTCGGGCAGGCGCGGCGCCGGGCCTTGTTCTGGGGGACGATCGAGGCGGACGTCGGGCGCGGATTCAAGTCGCTCTTGTTGCGCCTTGTCGCGCTGCTGTTGGCGCAGCAATTCGTCGTTGGGGTCGACCGGCGTCGCCGCCTGCGCCGGCAACGCAAGTAGCCAGACTGCAACTGCCGTGATACCCGCGCCGCAATATTGCGTGCGCCTCCCGCCTGCCGCAACCAAATCGTACCCCTTGTTGTTGGCCGCCGGAACCGGGAGAACAAAGCTTTGAACCGATCACGAAATGCCCTTGCGACACCCCGGCGACCCGGCCGGCCTGGAGATTGCTCCCGTTAGCCCCGTAGCTTTGCGCCCCCGACTTTCGGCGGGTTTGCCCTAAAAACCGTAAGGTGAGAATGGTATTACCGCGCTTGCCAATGTCAAGTGCGGATAATCCAAACGGACTAATGATGCCGGAATAAACCTACGCGCGCCGGACCTTGCCCATGAACCACTGGTGGGCGTCGTCGACGTAGGTGAAGACGACGGGAATCGCCAGCAGGGAGAGGAAGGTCGAGGTGATCAGGCCGCCGATGACGACGATGGCCATCGGGGCGCGAAAGCTGGGGTCGGTGCCCCAGCCGATGGCGACGGGCATCATGCCGGCGCCCATGGCGACGGTGGTCATGACGATGGGCCGGGCGCGCTTGCGGCAGGCGTCGAGCAGGGCTTCCCAGCGGTTCAGGCCGTGGTCGCGGCGGGCCAGGATCACGTAGTCGATCAGCAGGATCGAGTTCTTGGTCGCGATGCCCATCAGCATGATCAGGCCGATCATCGAGGGCATCGACAGCGAGGTCTGGGTGACGAACAGGGCCAGGAAGGCGCCCGGGATCGACAGCACCAGCGCGACGAGGATGGTGGCCGGCTGCACGAAGTCGCGGAACAGCAGCACCAGCACGATGTAGATGCACATCACGCCGGTCAGCATGGCGATGCTGAAGCCGGCGAATAGTTCGTTCATGGCCTCCGCGTCGCCGATCGAGGTACGGCTGATGCCGGGCGGCGGATGCTGCAGGCTGGGCAGCGCCAGCGCCGTCTTCTCCACTTCGCCGAGCGGCTGGCCGTTGAGTTCGATCTCGAAATTGATGTTGCGCAGCCGATCGTAGCGGTCGATCGCGGCCGGGCCGCCGTCGACGGTCAGGCTGGCGATGTTGCCGATCATGACCGGTCCGTTCCTGCTCGGCACGGTCAGGCGGCCGAGCAGGGCCAGGTCCTGGCGCGCGGCCGGCGGCAGGCGGACGACGATGGGCACTTGCCGCTGCGCGAGGTTCAGCTTGGCCAGGCCCTGGTCGTAATCGCCGGCGGTGGCGATGCGCAGCGTGTCGGCGATGGCGGCGGAGGTGACGCCGAGGTCGGCGGCCTTGGCGAAGTCGGGCCGGATCACCAGTTCTGGGCGCACCAGGCTGGCGGTGGTGACCACGCCGCCGATGCCCGGAATGGTCCGCAATTCGCGCTCGACGACGCGCGCATGTTCGCTCAGCGCCTCGCCGTTCTCGCTGGTCAGCGCCAGCAGATACTTCTCGGAGGAACCGCCGAAGCCGACGGTGATGCGCGCGCCGGGGATCGCCGCCAGCGCCTGGCGCAACTGGCCTTCCACTTCCTGCTTCTTGATGCCGCCGCGCTCGCTGCGCGGCGTCATGTTGATGGTCAGCGTCGCCTTGCGCACTTCCGCCCCGCCCGGCGGCGCGAACGGATCGCTGCCCGACAGGCCGCCGCCGACCGCGGTGTAGACCAGCTTGACGTGCGGATTCTGCTCGACGATGGCGCGCGCCTGCTCGGCCACGGCGAAGGTCTCGCCGAAGGTGCTGCCCGGCGGCAAGGCGATGTAGGCCTGGGTCTGCGAAAGATCGTCGGGCGGCACGAAACCGGTCGGCAGCAGGGGCACCAGGGCGAAGGAACCGAAGAAGAAGCCGGTCGCGCCGAGCACCGTCTTGACGCGATGGCGCAGGCACCATTCCGCCCAGCCCAGGTAGCGGTCCAGCCAGGCCGGCCGGTCGTGCCCGGACTTCGGCGGGCGCAGCACGTAGGCGGCCATCATCGGCGTCAACAGGCGCGCGACGACCAGCGAGACGAATACCGCGATGGCGGCGCTCCAGCCGAACTGGACGAAGAACTTGCCGACGATGCCGCCCATGAAGGCGGTGGGCAGGAAGACGGCGATCAGCGTGAACGAGGTGGCGATTACCGCCAGGCCGATCTCGTCGGCGGCTTCCATGGCGGCCTGGTAGGGCGACTTGCCCATGCGCAGGTGGCGCATGATGTTCTCGACCTCGACGATGGCATCGTCGACCAGCACGCCGATCACCAGCGACAGGCTGAGCAGCGTGACGACGTTGATCGAGAAGTCGAGCAGGTACATGAAAGCGAAGGTCGGCACGATCGACAGCGGCAGGGCGGTCGCCGAAACGAGCGTGGCCCGCCAGTCGCGCAGGAACAGCCAGACCACCAGCACGGCCAGGATGGCGCCTTCGATCAGCAGCGACATCGAGCCGTGGTAGTTCTCGATCACCGGATCGACGAAATTGAACGCCTCGTTGATCACGATGTCCGGGTGTTCCGCCCTGAGCTGCGCCAGCGCGGCGACCACGCCGGTGGCGACCTCGACCTCGCTGGCGCCGCGGCTGCGCGAAATCTCGAAGCCGACCACCTGCTTGCCGTTGAGCAGCGCCGCCGAGCGCTTTTCGGCGACGGTATCGGCGACCGTCGCGACCTGGTCGAGGCGGACGTGGCGCCCGTCGGAGAGCGTAACCTCGATGCCGGCCAGCTCCGCCGCCGAGCGCACCGTGGCGATGGTGCGCACCGACTGCTCGGCGCCGCCGATGTCGGCGCGGCCGCCGGCCGCTTCCTGCTGGATCTCGCGCAGGCGGCGGGAAATGTCGGCGGCAGTGGCGTTGAGCGCCAGCAGGCGCACGGGATCGAGCTCGACCTGCACTTCGCGCGTGACCCCGCCGACGCGCGCCACGGCGCCGACGCCGCGCACGCTGAGCAGGCGCTTGGCGATGGTGTTGTCCACGAACCACGACAGCGCCTCGTCGTCCATGCGGCCGGAGGCCACGGTGTAGGTGAGGACCGGCATGCCGGCCAGGTTGACGCGCGTCACCACCGGATCGCGCAGGTCGCCCGGCAGGTCGGCGCGGATGCGGGAGACGGCGTCGCGCACGTCGTCGACGGCCTCCTGGGTCGGCTTTTCCAGGCGGAATTCGGTGGTGACCGTCGCCACGCCATCCTGCGAATGCGAGTAGATGTGCTTGACGCCCTGCACGGAGGCGATCGAGTTCTCGATCTTGCGCGCGACCTCGGTCTCCATCTGCGACGGCGACGCGCCGGGCAGACTGGCCGTGACCACGACCATGGGCAGGTCGATGTCCATGAACTGCTGGATGCGCATCGCCTTGAAGGCCAGCACGCCGAGCACGGTGAGCATGGCGAACAGCAGGACCGCCGGGATCGGGTTCCTGATCGACCAGGAGGAGACGTTGATGCCGGCCACGCGTCGGCAGCCTATTGCGGAGCGGCGGCGACCACGCGCACGGTGTCGCCGTCGGCCAGGAAGCCGGCGCCGGCGGCCACCACCTGCAGGTCGGCGGACACGCCGCCGGTGATCTCGATGCGGTCGCCGATGCGCCGCCCGACCGTGACCTTGGTCAGGGCGACCTTGTCGCCGCCGGCCGCGACGAAGACATAGGAGAAGCCGTCGCGCGTCACCACTGCCGCTTGCGGCAAAGTCAGCGCCGGCGACACGCCTAGCTCGATCTCGCCGCGGGCGAACGTGCCGGCTCGCAAGCCGGCGCCGGCGGCGGATTCAGGCAGATCGACATAGACCAGGGCATTGCGGGAGTCGGCATCCACCGTCGGCCCGAGCGTGCGCACCCGGCCCTTCACCGCGCCGCCGGCGGGGCCGGCGATGGTGGCCGGCAGGCCGGGTTTCAGCCGCGTCAGCTCGGCGGCGGTGACTTCGGCACGCCATTCCAGCCGGCCGCCGCGGATCAGCCGGAACAGTTCCTGTCCCGGCTGGGTGAGCGAGCCGACCGTGGCGGTACGCGCGGAGATGATGCCGGCGTCGGGCGCGCGCACCTGTGTCTGCGCGAGCCGCAATTCGTCGTTCTGCTTGCGGGCGCGGGCGGCATCGAGTCGTGCGGCCGCTGCCGCCTCGGCGGAGATCGACTGCTGGGCCTGCTGCGGGCTGTAGAAGCCTGAGGCGCGCAACTGCCGCGCCCGCTCGGCATTGAATTTCGCCTCGGCGGCATTGGCCTCCGCCTCGGCCACGGCGGCCGCAGACTGGGCGAGATCGGCCGCCACGTTGTCGTCGGCGATGCGCGCCAGTACCTGGCCCTTGGCGACGCGGTCGCCGACACTGACCAGAACGGCGCTCAATCGATAGTTGCTGATCTCGGCGCCGATCACCGCCTCCTGCCAGGCGGCGACGTTGCCGGTGGCGGCCAGCGTACGCGGCCAGTCGGCGGACCTGGGCTTGATCAGGCTTACCGTCAATGCCGGGCGCGGCGAATCGGCGACGGCCGGCCCGGCGGACGGCGTACCGTCGCCGCGTCCGGCCAGCAGGGCGATCGCTGCCACCGCCAGCAGCACGAAGGCGGCGCGCAACACCAGGCGGCGCGACAGGACGAGCGGCATGGCGCTACGCCATCTCGTCGTGGTAGGCGAGATGGCCCTCGATCAGCGTGCAGCGCACGCGGCCCTTGAGGGATTTGCCGAGGAAGGGGGTGTTCTTGCCCTGGCTCTTCAGGCTCGCGCGGCTGATGCGGACGGCGGCTTCCGGGTCGAACACGCAGATGTCGGCGGCGCTGCCCGGCGCCAGCGTGCCGGCACGGATGCCCATGATGCGGGCCGGATCGCTGGTGACGCGCGCCAGCGCCTTGACCAGCGGCAGCTTCATTTCGATCGCCCACTTCAGCGTCAGCGGCAGCAGCAGTTCCAGGCCGGTGGCGCCCGGCTCGGCTTCGGCGAACGGCACCTGCTTGGCGTCGTCGTCGACCGGCGTGTGGTCGGAACAAAGCGCGTCGATGCTGCCGTCGGCCAGTCCTGCGCGCAGGGCATCGCGATCGATAGATGAGCGCAACGGCGGATCGAGGCGGCAGTGCGGATCAAACCAGCCGATGTCGCTTTCCGACAGATGCAGGTGATGGGTCGCGACGTCGCAACTGACGGCGATGCCGGCCGCGCGGGCGGCGCGGATCATGTCGAGCCCTGCGGCCGAGGAGATGCGGGTCAGGTGCAGGCGTACGCCGGTCTCGCGGCCGAGGTGCAGCAGCGTGGCCAGGGCGATGGTCTCCGCCACCGCGGGGATACCGGTGAGGCCGAGCTTGGCGGCGACGGCGCCGTCGTGGGCGACGCCGCCCTTCGCCAGGTGCGGGTCCTGCGCCTGCAGCCAGACCGAGAAGCCGAAGGTGGCCGCGTATTGCATCGCGCGCAGCATCACCTGGGTATCGAGCACGGCGGTGTTGGCCTGGCCGAAGGCGACGCAGCCGGCTTCGGCCAGTTCCGCCATCTCGGTCAGCCGCTCGCCGGCCAGGCCGACGGTAAGCGCGCCGACCGGATAGACGTGGGCGAACTCCGGCAGGCGGGCGCGGTGGGTGAGCATCTCGACCAGGCCGGGTTCGTCGAGCGTCGGGTCGGTGTCCGGCGGGCAGGCCAGGCTGGTGACGCCGCCCGCGGCCGCGGCGGCCATTTCCGATTCCAGCGTCGCCTTGTACTCGAAGCCGGGTTCGCGCAGGCGCGCCGACAGGTCGACCAGGCCGGGGCAGACGACGCAGCCGGAGGCATCGATGGTGCCTTCGGCGACGAAGCCGGCCGGTGGCGTACCCCATTCGGGGCATTTCATATCGCCATGATTGACGATCTTGCCATCGGCGATGAAGAGGTCCGCCGGGCGGTCGATGCCGCTGGCGGGGTCGATGAGGCGGCCGTTCTTGATGTGGATACGCATGGTCAGGCTCCCGCCAGCATGGCCATGACGGCCATGCGCACCGCGATGCCGAAGGTGACCTGGGGCAGGATTACCGCCTGGCGGCCGTCGGCCACCGCCGAGTCGATCTCGACGCCGCGGTTCATCGGCCCCGGGTGCATGACGATGGCGTCGGGCTTGGCCAGCGCCAGCATCGCCGGGGTCAGGCCATAGGACTTGAAGTACTCCTGCGGGCTGGGCAGCAGGGCGCCCTGCATGCGCTCGTTCTGCAGGCGCAGCATCATGATCACGTCGGCGCCCTTGAGGCCGTCGCGCAGGTCGTGGCAGACGCGCAGCCGGCCCTTGCCGACCATCTGCTCGACGCCGGTCGGCAACAGCGTCTTGGGGCCGACGATGCGGATGTCGGGCACGCCCAGCGTCGCCAGCGCATGAAGTTGCGAGCGGGCGACGCGCGAGTGCAGCACGTCGCCGACCACCGCCACGGTGAGTTTGGTGAAGTCGTGCTTGTAGTGGCGGATGGTGTACATGTCGAGCAGGCCCTGGGTCGGATGGGCATGGCGACCGTCGCCGGCGTTCACGACGTGGATGTGTTCTCGGTCGGTCGCCGCGAGATGCTGGGCGATCAGGTAGGGGGCGCCGCTGGAGGCGTGCCGGACCACGAACATGTCGGCCTGCATGGCGGCCAGGTTGTCGACCGTGTCGAGCAGCGTTTCGCCCTTGGCGGTGCTGGAGGTGTTGATGTTGAGGTTGATGACGTCGGCCGAAAGCCGTTTGGCGGCGATCTCGAAGGTGGTGCGGGTGCGCGTCGAGTTCTCGAAGAAGAGGTTGAAGACGCTCTTGCCGCGCAAGAGCGGCACTTTCTTCACCTCGCGCTCGGCGATCTCGGTGAAGGGCGCGGCGCGGTCGAGGATGCCGGCGAGGATCTCCCGCGGCAGGCCTTCGAGGGTGATCAGGTGGATCAGTTCGCCGTTGGCGCTTAGTTGCGGATTGAGTTGCGGGTTCCTCTGGCTCATTTCTCGGTCACCCGGAAGGCAAGGTCGCCTTGCTCGTCCTTGGTCAGTTCCAGCATCTGGCTTGCCGGCAGCGTCAACGCTTCGCCGCACCAGGTGGCGGCGATCGGCAGTTCGCGGCCGCCGCGGTCGACCAGGACGGCCAGGTCGATCTTGGCCGGCCGGCCGTAGTCGAACAATTCGTTCATCGCGGCGCGGATGGTGCGGCCGGTGGCCAGCACGTCGTCGACGATCACCACGTGCGCGCCTTCGACATCGAAGGGCAGTTGCGAGGCGCGACCGCCATGGCGTCCGCCGCCCATGTGCAGGTCGTCGCGGTGGTAGGAAACGTCGATGCTGCCCATCGGCGCCTTGATGCCGAGCACCTCGTGCAGGCGCTCGGCGATCCAGACGCCGCCGGTATGGATGCCGATCAGGACGGTGTCGGCGGTCACGGTGGGACGCATGGCGTCGGCGAGGCGCCGGGACAATTCGCTGGCAGGGGTAAGTTTGCTCATGGCGATGGGCGACGGCTTGCGTCGAAATGGCTCTGCAGCAGGATGGCGGCGGCCTCGGCATCGACCGCGGCCTTGCGTTCGCGCCAGTCGCGGCCGCGTTCGCGCAGGCGCTCGTCGGCGCTCGTCGAGGTCAGGCGTTCGTCGGCCAGGACGACGGGCAGGCGGTAACGGCCTTCCAACTGGCGGGCGAAGCGCCGGCAGCGTTCGGTCATTTCGGTGGCTTCGCCGTCGAGCGAGAGCGGCAGGCCTACCAGCAGCGTGCCCGGCTGCCACTCCGCGATCAGCTTGCCGATGGCGGTGAAGCGGGCTTCGTTGGCTTCCGCCGAAATGGTGGTGAGCGGCCGGGCGATGCCGAGCATCATTTCGCCGACGGCGACGCCGATGCGCCGGGTGCCGAAGTCGAACGCCATGACGGTGCCCTCATGCATGTCCCGCAACGTCGGAGAGATTGGCGAAATCGATGCCCAGGAGTTTCATGGCCGCGGGCAGCCGCTCTTCCGGCGCCAGGCCGAAGATGATCTGCGGCTCGGCGGCGACGGTCAGCCAGGCGTTCTGCGACAACTCCCATTCGAGCTGGCCGGCCGACCAGCCGGAATAGCCGAGCGTGACCAGCACGTCGTGCGGCTCGCCGGTCTCGCTCATGGTCTGCAGGATGTCGCGCGAACTGGTCAGCGAGATGTCGCCGGTGACCTTGAGGCTCGACTGCCAGTCGCCAGCCGGTCGGTGCAGCACGAAACCGCGGTCGGTTTGCACCGGGCCGCCGAAGTAGACCGGCTTCTCACCGAAGTGCGCGACCGCTTCGTTCGCCTCCAGCGGGATGCTGACCCGGTCGAACAGGGTGGCGAGGCTCATTTCCATCGGCCGGTTGATGATCACGCCGAGGGCGCCCTCGGCGTTGTGCTCGCAGATGTAGGTCAGCGTGCGGGAAAAATTGGGATCCGCCATGGCCGGCATGGCGATCAGGAAGTGATGGGTGAGGCTGACGTTGTCCATGGCGCTGGCGACATTGTAATCCGTCAGCCAGCGTCAGGTGTCCTTGCCCGTGTAAGCGCCGATGATCTTGAGCAGTTCGTCTTCGTCGTACGGCTTGCCCAGATAGTGATTGACGCCGATTTCCTTCGCATAGTTGCGGTGCTTGTCGGCGATGCGGGAAGTGATCATGACGATGGGAACCTTCTTGAGGCGCTCGTCGGCGCGTACGTTGCGGGTCAGGTCGAAGCCGTCCATGCGCGGCATTTCGATGTCGACCAGCATCACGTCGGGCACCATGTCGATCAACTGCTCGAGGGCATCGACGCCGTCCTTGGCGGTGATGACGTGGTAACCCTCGCGCGCCAGCAGGCGGCCGGTGATCTTGCGCACGGTCAGGGAGTCGTCGACGACCATGACGACCCCCACTCTGGCGGGGGCGGCCGCCGCGGCGACCGATGGCGGCTGGGCAGGCGCCGCCGCCTGCGCTATCGCCGCTGCGGTGCTGCGGCCGACCAGTGCCAGCGGGTTCAGGATCAGGATGATTTCGCCGTCGCCCGATACCGTCGCGCCGGCGATGCCGACCACACGGGCCAGTTGCGGGCCGATGTTCTTGACGACCAGTTCCTGGTTGCCGAGCAGGTCATCGACTTCCACGGCGACGCGCTGGTCGCCGGTGCGCAGGAGCAACAGCCAGTGGCGGCGCGCCGGCTCCGGCTGGGCATCGGCACTGCCCAGCAGGCGGGGCAGGTAGTGCCAGGGGTATTGGTTGCCAAGCCAGGAGGCGGCGCCTTCGGCACGTACCGTGGCTATGGCCTCGGGCTTCATTTCGCGAACCTGGGCAACCATCGCCGACGGTATGGCGAAATGGCGGGTGCCGACGCGAACGATGACCGCCTGCGTCACCGCCAGCGTGAGGGGCAGGTGGATCAGGAAGCGCGAACCGTGGCCCGGCGTCGAGTCGACATGGATGCGACCGCCGAGGTTGGCGGCCTCATTGCGGACCACGTCCATGCCCACGCCACGCCCGGCGACGCTGGTCAGCGATTCGGCAGTCGAGAAGCCGGCATGGAAGATCAGTTCGGTGAGTTGTTCGACACTCGTAAGCTGATTGTCGGCGATCAGGCCGGAAGCGATGCCGCGGCTGCGGATGCGTTCATAGTCGAGACCGCGCCCGTCGTCGGTCAGCTCGATCGCGATCTCGTTGCCTTCCTGGCCGACGCGCAGGACGATTTCGCCGATTTCCGCCTTGCCCGCTGCCCGTCGTTGCTCGGGCGTCTCGAGGCCATGGGCGACCGCGTTGCGCAGCAAGTGCTCGATCGGGCCGGTCATCTTCTCCAGCACCGAGCGGTCGAGTTCGGTCTGGCCGCCGCGGATGTCGAGGTTGGCGCGCTTGTCGAGTTCCTTCGCCGTCTGCCGCACGACCCGGTAGAGACGATCGGCGAGGGTGTTGAAGGGCACCATGCGGACGCTCATCAACGCCTGCGAGTGTTCGCGGTTCAGGCGCGCCTGGGCGATCAGCGCCGCGTCGGCCTGATCGAGGTTCAGGAGCAGCGACTGCTGCGAAGTGGCGACGTCGTTGACGCTTTCCGCCATCATCCGCGTGATTTCCTGGAAGCGGGTGAAGCGGTCGAACTCGAGCGGGTCGAAGTGCGCGTCCTCCTCGGCAGTCAGCGCCTGCCGCGACTGCATCTGCAACTCGGCCTGGATTTCGATGTCGCGCAACTGGTTGCGCAGGCGGATGACGTTTTCGGTCAGGTCCAGCAGCGAGGTCTTGAGCGAGCGCATCTCGCCTTCGATGCGGCCGCGGGCGATGGCGATTTCACCGGCCTCGTTGACCAGCTTGTCCACGATGTCGGCGCGCACCCGCAACATGTTGCGGGCGGCAAGCTCGGGATCGTGGGCTTCGGCGCGCGCTTCGACCGCCGGCGCAGCCGCGGCGGCGACCGGAGTCGGTGCCGCAAACGGGGCGGCCGGCGCCGTCGGCGCGGCGACCGTGGTTGGTGTCGGCGCCTCCGGAAAGACCGGGGGCAGCTCACCGCCCTGCAGGCGGTCCATCAGCATCGATACGCGGTCGAACGAGGCGTCGAGCGTGTCGAGGAAGGCCGGCGTCAGCGCCCGGGCGGACACGGCCTGCTCGATGCGGGTTTCCATGCTGTGCACCAGCTCGCCGACGCTCATGGCACCGGCCATGCGGGCGCTGCCCTTGAGCGTGTGCAGGACGCGCTTCAATTGGTCGGCGATGCCCTGGTCACCGGGCTGCTCGCGCCAGGCGCGCAGGCCGGTACCGATGTCGCGCATCAGGTCCGTGCTCTCTTCGAGGAAGATCGGCAGCAACTGCTCGTCCAACTCGTCGGTCAAGCGCAGGTGGCGGCGATCCTCGTCGTCCGCCTCCGCGGCGGACGGCAGTGCGGCCTCGACGGCCGCCGGCGCGCCGGCGAGGTCTGCCGGCAATGCCTCGGCGACCGCCTCGACGACAATTTCCGGTTCCTCGGCTTCGACATCGACGGCCGGAAACTCGGGCGAGAGGGCGTCGAGCGCCGCAGCCAGCGATTCCTCCGCTTCAGGCAAGCGCCGGTTGGCGATGGCGCCGACCATGCCCTCCAGGGCTCCGACCGTACGCGCCAGCAACAATTGCTGCTCCTCGGTCGGGACCGCGCCGGCCGTGGCCAGGCGATTGAGCGCCATCTCCAGCGCGTGGGCGAGTCCGTGTACCGAAGCGATGTCGGTGGTCGCCGAAATGCCGGCCAGGGTATGCGCTGCGCGCACCAGGGAAGGCCGCGGCTGACCGCCGATCGACAGTTCGTGCTCGATGCTGGCGATATAGCCCTGGGCTTCCTTGATGTACAAGTCGTAGAGCGCCGGCGACATCGTCCTGTCGCCGACCTGGACACCCTCCGGGGCGGAGGGCGCAGTGGCAACCAGGCGCAGGATCGGGGCCGCCGACGTCTTCGGCGCCTCGGCCTCTTGGTTCACCGGCGTTTCGAAATCCGGCAACGGCTCGAGGTCCGCCAGGGGTTCGATCGTGACCACCTCGTCGGCAACCGGTTCCTCGCCCAATCCGGCCGTCGGCAAAGGCTCCGGCAGCGGCTCCGGCGGCGCTTCCGGCTCGGACACCGTGGCGGCCGGCACGACGGGCTCAGGCTCGGCGGGCTTGGCGGGGGGGGCGGCAGGAACGCCGCCCACGTCGTTCTTGAGCGCTTCACAGGTAATGGTCAACTCGGTGGCGTCGCGGTGCAGACCGCCGCCCGATTCGAGCTGCACCACCCATTCGCCGAACAGCTTGTGCGCCTGGCGAAGCATCGCCTGCAGGGCCGGCGTCGCTTCCTGTTCCAGTTGCAGCCAGCGATTCAATACTTGTTCCACCGCCCAGGCGGCCTCGCCGAGTTCGCCGAGTCCGACCATGCGGCCACTGCCCTTGAGCGTGTGGAAGCTGCGCCGCACGGTGGTCAGGGTGTCACGATCGTGCGGATGGCTGGCCAATTGCGGCAGTTGCGCCTGCACCGTGGCCAGGACCTCGTGCGCCTCTTCGATGAAGATGCCGAGCAGCTCGGCATCGATCTCTTCGTTGCTCGCTTCGGCAAGTCGCGCGACTTCCGGCGACGGCCGGGCGACGGGCGTCTCGACCGGTGCCAACTGGGCCATGGCGGCCGCCAAATCGACGGACGGCTGCTCGCTCTCCAGGGCGACGATGGCCGCGCTGGCCTGCTCGGCCAGGGCGGTATTCTCGGTCAACTCGGCATTGTCCCGAACGACTTCGAGACTCTGGCGAATTTCGCCGCGCAGCGCATCGTCTTCAGGCTGCTTGCGCAGCGCGCCGACCAGGGTCTTGGTCAGGCGGCGGGCTCGCTCCAGTTCAGCCTCGGCGCTCTGCTCGGGGGCATCGTCCACATTTGCCGCGGCGGCCTTGCGCAGGTAGCGGTCGATGTCGGCGGGGCCGTGCTGCAACTGCTCGACGAAGAAGCCCAGCGCCGAGAACTTGTCGGCGACGTCCTCGAATGCCGCCTGGCCGAATTCCTGCGGCGCGGCGATGAAGCCCTGGACGGCCTCCTCGCATTCACGCAGGACTTCGACGGCACGCTCCTGACCGAGGACCGTCAGCGCGCCTTCGGTCTGCTTGATTGGTTTGATCAGGGCCGCCAGTTCGTCGACCCGCCCCGGATCGCGGAAGTAGGCGTCGAGCGATTGTTCGACCACACCCAGATTGGCCTGGATCTCCTTGACGACTTGGCCCAGCAGGAGCTTTTCCTGCGCCTGCCTCGACATTTCGTCGAGATGCGGGATTTCCATTGCCGCGAGCGGCTCGCCGCGCAGCGCCGCGTCGAGGCGGTTGCCGACCGTCGCGGCCTGCTCGGCGAATTCGCTGCCCAGGTGCTGGAAGCCGTCCAGGGCGCTGTCGAGCAACAGCAGGGCCGTGGCCATTTCCAGGGCGAGCGTCTCGCTGTGGGCCAGCGGCGTCCGGCGCAGTTCATCGGTGGTGCCGAGGATGATCCGGCCCAGCCGGGAGAGTTCGGCATGCTGCAGGCTGTCGGCGCGGCCGATCAATTCCCGGATGCGATCGTGAAACTGGGGCAGGGCAGCGGCGGTTCCGGCGCAGAAGCGGTTCCAGTCCTCCATGGCCGGCGCCAACTGCTCGCGACAGGCGCGCAAGATCGGCCGCAGCGGTTCGATGTCGGCCATGTCGGCCGGCTTCGGAATCAGCTTGTCGAGATGGAAGGCGGAACGCACGGAACGGGCGTGATCGCTCGCCGGTCCGCTGACGGCGATGTAGTAGAGGGTATTGCGCATCAGCCGTTCGGCAACGGTGCGTGAGCCCTCGATCAGTCGCTTCATCTGGGTGTCGATGCGCGCGCAGACGCGTCGCGCGCCGACGTCGGAGTCGATGGCGCCCGCCGCCAGCGAATCCATGAAGGCTAATGCGGCCCACCAGAACGAACGGGCGGCTGGTTGTACCTGGGTCATTTCGATGACAGCCAGGGCGCTGCGCATCTCCTGAACGCCGCGCGGATCCTTCTTCAGCCACTTGAGCAGGCCGCGCTCGTAGGCGAGACGCGCGGCCTTGGCGCGGGCAACGAATTCCGCGGGGTCCAGCGCGGCCGGTTCCTGGGCGCGCTGTGGCGGGCGCAGCGACAGGTCCGGGAAGAACAGATCCGTTGCCGCAGGCTCGGCCTGGCCGAGCGCTGCCGACAGCGAGCGATACATGGGCAGCAGGCGCAAAGGCTGATCCGGCTGGCCGGCGATCAGGTCCTCGAGGTAGTTGCGGATTGCCGCGACGGCGTGACGGACGGCATCGGCGATCGACTGATCGTAAGCAACCCGGCCTTCGTCGACGGCCTCGAGCAGTTGCTCGAGCGCCTCCGAAAAGCGGGTGATGCCATCGAAGCCGACGATTGACAGGGCGCCGTGCGCCTGGTGCAGGTGCGTGCGGGCCGACTTCAGGTGCGGTGAGTCTTCGCCCCCGAGTCCGTGGCGATCCAGGGCCTCGATGACCCGTTCCAGCGCGAGATCAATCTCGCCCTTGACCCAGGTCAGCGGGCCGATGTCCATTTCGGCGGACGTGTTCATGAATTGTGCGCGTCAGACCTTGAAACCGGCCACGGAACCCTTCAGTTCGACCGCGAGATCGGCGAGTTCGCCGACCGAGGCTGCCGTCTGCTGGGTACCCGTCGTCGTCCGTTCGGTGATCTTGAGAATCTCCTGCATCCTGGCCGCCACGCTGGTGGCGGTGGTGGCTTGCGCCTGGGTGTCGCTGGAGATGTACTCGATCAGGCCGGCGAGGTTGGTCGAAACGGTGGAAATCTCGGTCAGCGCCTGGCCGGCGGCATCGGACAGCTTGGCGCCTTCGACCACGCCCTGGGTCGAGTTTTCCATGGCGGAAACGGCATCGTGGGTGTCGGCCTGAATGGTCTTGACGATCGCCGCGATCTGCTTGGTGGCCTCGGCCGACCGTTCGGCGAGGCGCTGCACTTCTTCGGCAACCACCGAGAAGCCGCGGCCGGCTTCACCCGCCGAAGCCGCCTGGATGGCCGCGTTCAAGGCGAGCACGTTGGTCTGCTCGGTAATGTCCGAGATCAGTTCCACGATTTCGCCGATCTCCTGCGACGATTCGCCGAGGCGCTTGATCCGCTTCGAGGTTTCCTGGATCTGGCCGCGGATGTCGTTCATGCCGGCAATCGAGTTTTCCACGGCCTTGGCGCCCTTCTGCGCGGCTTCCAGGGAATGTCGCGCCACCTGGGCGGATTCGGTCGCGCGCCGCGAGACCTCTTCCATCGAGCGGGCCATGTCGAGCACCTGGGCGCCGGCGTCCTGGATTTCGCCGGACTGGCGACGGCTGGCGCTGAGCAGTTCGGTCGAAGTCGCCTGGGCGGATCGGGACGCCGTGGCCAGCCTTCCGGCCGCGTCGTTGATTCGCTTTACCAGCACGGAGAGTTCTTCGATCGTGTAATTGACCGAGTCGGCGATGGCGCCGGTGATGTCTTCGGTGACGGTCGCGCGGACCGTCAGGTCGCCGTCCGCCAAGTCGCCCATTTCGTTCATCAGCCGCAGAATGGCTTCCTGGGTGGCGTCCTTGGAGGCTTCGGCCTCGCGCCGCTGCCGTTCGGCCTGTTCGCGGCGCTCGCGGGCGTCGGCGTTGAACAGGCGGACGATCACGAACAGCGAAGCGATCGCGACGATCGTCGCCAGGATGCCGACGATCTTGATGATCAGGGATCCGCCCGCTTCCGCGCTATAGGCCACGGTCAGGTCTTCGACCGACTTCAGCAGGACGGGACTGTCGGCGAGCAACTTGCCGCCGGCCTGTTTGGAGGCGACCAGGCGCTGCAAACTGCCGAGCACGCCGGCCAGGGCCTCGTGGTGGACCTTGAATTCGTTCTCCAGGGCGTTCAGGCGCGCCTGCGTGCTGCCGTCGGCACCCTGCCGGAGCGACGCCAGGTTGTCGCGGAAGGTGTTGATGTCCCGGTCGAGCTGGAAGGCGACTTCCGGCCGCACGCCTTCCACGGCCAGCAGCGTGTTGGCGTTCTTGGCGATGCGCTGCGTCAGCATGACCAGTTGGCTGGCGGCGCCGACGTCGCGGGAACTGCTGCCGAGCTTGTGGGCCAGCAAGTCATCGGCAAGATCCTGCAGTGCCGAGTTCCTGCTGTTGAGCAGCGATACCGCCTTGCCCAGCGCCGTCAGGTTGTTCTCCTGGGCGATCATGTCGGCGGCGTTCTGCGCCGACTTGTCCCAGATCGCGATGGTGGCGTCGAGCTGGGCGCGGTGCGCGTCCGGCGTGCGCGGGATCGACTGCCCGTCGACCTCGCCGCCGTTGGAGATGGCGTTGACGTAGGCGTTGAACAGGTCCTTCGCTTCGCGCAGTTCCTTGAACGCCGCGGCGTTGCCTTGCAGGGCCAGCGGCACCGACTTGGCGATCTGCTGCGACAGCGTGCGCGCGTGGGTTGCGGCCGCGATCAGCGCGTCGCCGTCGCGTTGCTGCTTGACGTCGAGCAGACCTGCCACCGCGGCGACGAGCAAAGTAACGCCGAACACGATACCCAGCGCATGCAACTGCTCGGCAGTCGTCCGGCTGCCCAGGAACGGCAGGCCGCCGCGCTTGCCTGCCGCCGCCCCGGCCGGCATGTCGAGCACGGTGCTGAATGCCGGATTGCCCGGGTTCGACTTGCTGCCCAACGCGGGCAGTTTGAAGGGCAGTCTAAAAGCCATGAGTTTCTCCCAACCTTGTTGGCGACGTATTCGATTTGTTCATGAGCCGACATCGAGGAATGCCGGGTCCGCCAGCAAGTCCCTCAGTTTGAGCAGCGTCCACCGGCGCCCCTGGGTGTCCTGGCGAACATCGCCAGCCCAGGCCGAGTCGTTCCCGGCCGCCGGGACCGGTTCGAGATCGTCGATGCTGCGCAGGCCGAGCGTGCGGTCGACCAGCAAGGCGCTGTTCGAGCCGTGCCGGGCGCCGACCAGCAGCAGGCGGGCGTTGGCATTGCGGCGCGTCGGTTCGCGGCCGCGAAAGGCGGAAAAGTCGACCACGCTGTACAGGGTGCCGCGGATGTTGGCGATGCCCGCAAACCACGGCTTGGTCAGCGGCACTGGGGTCAGCGCAGGCAGCGGCACGACTTCGCCGGAATCCGAGAGATCGAGCAGCCAGTAGTCGTTGCCGGAGGCGACGCCCAGCAAGGCCCGCCGCGCCTCGCCCCGGTGCGCCGAGGTCAGGCGCTGGGCCAGGCTTTCCTGAAACTCGCGCAGGCTGAGGCGTTTTGCCATCTCGGCTGTCCGGGGTCAGCCGAGCGCGGCGATTTTCGCCAGCAGGGTGGCACTGTCGATCGGTTTGACCATGTAGTCGTGCGCGCCCTGGCGCATGCCCCAGATCTTGTCGGTTTCCTGGCCCTTGCTGGTACACATGATGACCGGGATGTGGCGGGTGGTCTCTTCGCGGGTGATGGTGCGGGTCGCCTGATAGCCGTTCATGCCCGGCATCACGACATCCATGAGGATCAGATCCGGGATCTCTTTCTTGGCGACCTCGATCGACTGTTCGCCGCTGTCGGCGATGATCACGGTATAGCCGGCCTTGAGCAGCATTTCGGTCAGCACGTGGCGCTCGGTCGGAGAATCGTCGACGACGAGGATTTTCTTGACGGGCATCGCTCTTCCTTATGTCGAGTGACGGCGCGCCAGGTGGGCGGCAACCGTCTTCAGTAAGCTGTCCTTCGTAAAAGGCTTGGTCAGGTATTCGTCGGAGCCGACCATGCGACCGCGGGCGCGGTCGAACAGGCCGTCCTTGGACGAAAGCATGATGACCGGCGTTGCCGCCAGACGCGAGTTCTTCTTGATCAGCGCGCAGGTCTGGTAGCCGTCGAGGCGCGGCATCAGGATGTCGCAGAAGATGACATCCGGCTGGTGGTCGGCAATCTTGGCCAGGGCATCGAAGCCGTCCTCGGCCAACAGCACCTGATAGCCGGCCTGGACGAGAAAGATCTCGGCGCTCTTGCGTATGGTGTTCGAATCATCGATCACCATCACCTTGACGCTATTCGGATTGGCCATGTCACCCACGCCGCGTTTTCTCCTCCCCAAGGCGATGCGAATGTCGAGTCGACACCGCTGCCCCACTTGAAACCATACTATATACTAAATGCTGATTGGGCAATGGGTTGCGGCTGGATATTGAGATGCAATCGAGATCGCGTTGCAAGCCATCGGCCGCGGACTCGTTTCGGATAGAATTTTAGGCCTAATTGCTTACTTCCCGACAACTGCCTGTAATCCGGGCTGACCAACGCACCGATGCCCGCAGACGCCGAACTCCTGCCACCGTTCGTTCTTACCTTCGCCGCTTCCGATCCTACCGGCGGTGCGGGCGTACAGGCTGACCTGCTGACCCTGGCGAGCATGGGCTGCCACCCATTGTCGGTCGTGACCGGCCTCACCGTCCAGGACACGGCGGGCGTCGAAGACGTCATGCCGATCGACGCGGGCTGGGTGGCCGACCAGGCGCGGGCGCTGCTCGAAGACATTCCGGTGGCGGCCTTCAAGTTCGGCATGCTGTGCAGCGTCGAAACGATCGCGGCGATCGCCGAGATCGTCAATGACTATCCGGACATTCCCCTGGTGTTCGATCCCGTGCTGGCCTCGGGGCGCGGCGACCAGTTGGCCGACGACGAGATGGTCGACGCCATGGTCGGCCTGCTGATGCCGCGCACGACGGTCCTGACGCCCAACAGCCTGGAGGCGAGGCGGCTGGCGCTGGACGAGGAAAACGAAGACGATGCGCCGACGCTGGCCGAATGCGCGCGACGGCTGATCAATGCCGGCGCCGAGTACGTCCTGGTGACCGGCACGCACGAGAATACGCCCCAGGTGACCAATACCTTTTATGGCGTCCGCGGCCGCGTGCGCGACGACAGTTGGGAGCGCCTGCCCGGCAGCTACCACGGCTCGGGCTGCACCCTGGCGTCGGCGATTGCCGCCAACATCGCCAACGGCCAGGCAATCGAGGATGCCGTGCGCGACGCCCAGGACTACACTTGGCATGCCCTGGCGGCCGGCTTCCGGCCCGGCATGGGCCAGTACATTCCCGACCGCTTCTTCTGGGCACGCGGCGAAGAGGCGTCCCCCGATGACTGACTTTTCGCCCCCCCTGCGCGGCCTGTATGCGGTGACTCCGGACGACCGGCTGCTGCCGCGCCTGTCGGCGCTCGTCGAGGCCGCCTTGCAGGGCGGCGCGCGCCTGGTGCAGTACCGCAACAAGCAGGCGCCGGCGCCGCTGCGGCGCGCCCAGGCGGCGGAACTGGTGCGTGTTTGCCACGCCTACGGGGCGAAGCTGATCGTCAACGACGACGTCTGGCTGGCCATCGAGATCGGTGCCGACGGCGCCCATGTCGGCCGCGACGATCTGCCCGGCCATGACTTGGCGACGGCGCGCGAAGCGCTCGGGCCGAAGCGGCTGCTCGGCGTGTCCTGCTACAACGACCTGGCGCGGGTGGATGCCGCGGCCAGGGCCGGCGCCGACTACATCGGCGTCGGCAGCATGTTTCCCTCGACCACCAAGCCCGGTACGATCATCGCGACGCCCGAAGTGCTCGCCGAAGCGCGGCGGCGTTTCGGCGGCCCGGTGGCCGCCATCGGCGGCATCACCATCAAGAACGCCTCGTCGGTGATCGCCGCCGGCGCGAACATGGTGGCCGTGGTGAGCGACCTGTTCGATGCGATGGATATCGGGCGGCGTGCCGAGGACTTCCAGAAACTGTTCGACCAGTAATCGAGACTGCCATGACCCGCAACGAAGAGCTGTTTGCCCGAGCCCAGAAGACCATCCCCGGCGGCGTCAATTCGCCCGTGCGGGCGTTTCGATCCGTCGGCGGCACGCCGCGCTTCCTCACCAAAGGCGCGGGTGCCTGCGTCTGGGACGCCGACGGCAAGCGCTATCTCGATTACGTCGGCTCCTGGGGGCCGTTGATCCTCGGCCACGCCGACCCGGACGTGGTTGCGGCCGTGCAGCGCGCCGCGGCCGATGGCCTGTCCTTCGGCGCGCCGACCGAGGCGGAGATCGACCTGGCCGAACTGCTGGTCAGGCTGGTGCCGAGCATGGACATGGTGCGCCTGGTGTCGTCGGGCACCGAGGCGACCATGAGCGCGATCCGCCTGGCGCGGGGGTTCACGGGCCGCGACAAGATCGTCAAGTTCGAGGGCTGCTACCACGGCCATGCCGACAGCCTGCTGGTCAAGGCCGGCTCGGGCGCGCTCACCTTCGGCAATCCATCGTCCGAGGGGGTGCCGGCCGACCTGGCCCGCGATACGCTGGTGCTCGACTACAACGCGCCGCACGAGCTGGCACGCGTCTTCCACGAGTGCGGCCGGGACATCGCCTGCATCATCGTCGAGCCGGTGGCCGGCAACATGAACCTGATTGCGCCGCGCCGCGACTTCCTCGACGCCATGCGCAAACTGTGCGACCAGTACGGCAGCGTGCTGATCTTCGACGAAGTCATGACCGGTTTCCGCGTGGCCTTGAGCAGCGCGCAGGGGCTGTACGGCATCACGCCCGACCTGTCGACCTTCGGCAAGGTGGTCGGCGGCGGCATGCCGTTGGGCGCCTTCGGCGGTCGGCACGAGATCATGGCCAAGGTCGCGCCGCTCGGTCCCGTCTATCAGGCCGGCACGCTGTCCGGCAACCCGCTGTCGGTGGCCGCCGGCCTGGCGACGCTCAAGAAGATTCAGGCTCCCGGCTTCTACGACCTGCTGGGCAAGCGCACCCAGGCGCTGGTCGACGGCTTGTGCGGCACGGCGCGGCGCCACGGGATCGCCTTCTCGGGCCAGTCGGTCGGCGGCATGTTCGGCATCTACTTCGCCGCCGAACCGCCGGCGTCCTATGCCGCGGTGATGGCGTCGGACAAGGCCGCCTTCAATCGCTTCTTCCATGCCATGCTGGAAAAGGGCGTCTATCTGGCGCCCTCGGCCTTCGAGGCGGGCTTCGTCTCCGCGGCACACAGCGACGCGGACATTGCCGCGACGGTCGCGGCGGCCGATGCGGTCTTCGCGGAGATGAAGAAGGGCTAGCGCAGGGCCGACAGGTAGTCGGCCAGCGCCTTGATCTCGGCGTCCTTGAGGGCCGCCGTCATGGCCAGCATTTCCGGCTCCATGCGGGTGCCGGTGCGGTCGCGATAGCGCGTCAGCGAGGTGATCAGGTAGGTCCGCTGCTGGCCGGCCAGGCGCGGGAAGCGTTCGCTGCCCAGGGCCTGTTCGCCATGGCAACGCGTGCAGACGCGGTGATAGATTTCACGGCCGGTCTCGTTGGCGGGGCCGGAACTGGCCGGCACGACGCGCATCGACGAATAATACGCCACCATGTTGAGGCGCTCGTTTTCGTTGAGGAGCCTGATGGCCGGTTCCATCCACTGGTCCTTGCGCTCGCCGGTGTAGAACTTGTTCACCTGGTTGAGCAGGTAGATCGGATTCTGCGCTGCAAGGTTCGGCACCTCGCTGAGCTTGCTGTTGCCGTCGACGCCGTGGCAGTTGGCGCAGAAGCTGGACGCCCTGCGGCCGGCCTCGACGGCGGCATTGCGGGAACCGGACTCGGCGAGCACGCTCTTCAGCCGCTCGGGGGATTGGCCATGGGCGGGCAAGAGCCACAACCCAAGCAGACAGGACAGGAGTGCCACGCGCGTGGCTTGCAGCCGATGAAGGCGAATCATGTTCCGTTTCCCGTAACGCAATAGTCGTATAACGACGACAACGCGTCGAATCTTAACGTAAAGAAGGTCGATTTAGCGCAGGAAAAGCGCCTGGAAATCATGCCTGGCCAAAAACCGGCCCGGCGGCGCGCCGGCAAGTGCTGTTCGGAAGCTGCATCAGGCGGCTTCGCGGCGCTTCCGCCACTTCCGGCTGTCGAAGCGCTTGAGGGCCACGTAGGTCAGCCAGCCGACGATGCCCATCACGAGGACGAAGCTGCCGTAGGCCAGCGGCCAGGGCGTGCCCTCGGTCATCATCGAGAACTCCGACATCCCGCCGATGCCGGCGATGATGTTGATGGGCATGAAGACGATACCGAGCGCCGTCAGGCGCGATACCCGCTTGTTCTGGTTGATGTTGATGAAACCGACCGTGGCATCGAGCAGGAAGTTGATCTTGCCGAACAGGAACGAGGTGTGCACGTCGAGGGACTCGATGTCGCGCAGGATCTGGCGCGATTCGTCCTGCTGTTCCACCGAGAGCAGCTTGCCGCGCATCAGGAACGACAAGGCGCGCCGGGTGTCCAGCACGTTGCGGCGGATGCGGCCGTTCAGGTCCTCGCCGCGCGCGATTTCGGCCAGGATCTTCGCCGCCTCGTCGTCGCTGACCCGCGGGTGAAGCACGCGCTTGCTGACCGCCTCGAAATCGGCATAGATGTCCTCCAGCGCGTCGGCCGAGTACTCGGCGTCGGCAGCATAGAGGTCGAGGAGCACGTCCTTGCCTTCGGTCACATAGCCGGGCTGGGTGCGGGCCCGCAGCCGCTGGAGGCGGAACACCGGCAATTCCTCCTTGCGCACCGAGAACAGGATGTCCCGGTGCAGGATGAAGGCCACCGCGACGTTGCGCGATTCGCTTTCCGTGTCGAGCAGGAAGTCCGAATGCAGGTGAACCTCGCCGTTGTCGTCGACGAAGAAGCGGGCGCTGGTCTCGAGGTCGGTGAGGTCGTCCGGGTCCGGCAGGTAGAGGCTGAAGAACTCGCCGACCCAGGCGCGCACGGCGGGCGACGGCGCGACCAGGTCGACCCAGATCGGCTTGATGTTGGCCAGGTCCTCGCGGCTGTCGACCTGCACCTGGTTCAGGCGGCCGTTGCGCAGCTCGAAGGCATTGAGCATGTTGCGGGCGCTCGGCGCCGGGCGCGCGCCGACCAGTTCCTCGCGCACGGTATCCGAGACGTATTCGAGCACGAGGTCGCAGCGCCGCTCTTCGACCTGGTTCCAGGCCGTGACGCGATCCTCTTCCGCCAGCGCTTCGAGCAGGCGGGCGATTTCGATGGCCGTCAGGCGGCGCAACAGATTTTGCAGTTCGACCAGATGCTGTTTGTGGACGAGATTCTCGACCAGGTCATGATGGGGCATCTCCTGCCGATGGACGATGTCCTCGACGCGGCGATGGCGCGCGAGCAGGAGCTGCACCTCGGAGAGATGCTGCTCGAACTGGTTTTCGGCGCGGGCGCGGACGGGTGTCGATTCGTTCATGGCGTTTGGCTGCCGGGGCCGCGCGATTCTACGCCCAACGCTGGGGCTAAGGTATTTCCGAGTAGGGCATGCGCGCCAGGATGACCTGGGTGCGGCCGTTCATGAACGGCGAGTAGGGATTGCGTTCGTAGCGGCGCGGCGCGGGCAGCATCACGGCCAGCCGGGCCGCCTGTTCCGCCGACAGGTTGCCCGCCGAGCCCCCGTAGTAGCGGCGTGCGGCGGCCTCGGCGCCGAACACCCCCTGTCCCCACTCGACCGAGTTCAAATACACCTCCAGGATGCGCCGCTTGTCCCAGAGCATCTCCAGCCAGACGGTGATGATCGCCTCCTGCGCCTTGCGCCACGGCGTCTTGGCCGCCGACAGGAAGAGGTTCTTGGCCAACTGCTGCGAGATGGTCGAGCCGCCCGCCACCACCTTGCCCCGGCGTCGGTTCTTTTCCAGCGCCTTCTGCATGCCCGCCCAGTCGAAGCCCTCGTGGTCGATGAACTTGTCGTCCTCGGCGGCGATGACGGCGCGCTTCAACTGGTTGGAGATACGCTGGTAGGGAACCCACTGGTGCCGCAGTTCCGCGTTCGGCCGCTTGTCCTGGAGTTCTTCCAGCCGCAGGCTCATGAAGGCGGTCATGTCCGGATCGAAGAACTTCCACCAGACCACCCAGATGACGTACCAGCCCTGCCAGACCACGAGCAGCGCCAGCAGGCCGAGCAATGTCCGGCTGAGCCACTTGGGCGCCGGCCTCATGCGCTACGCAACTCCGCGAGCACCCGGGTCGTGTCCGGCCGAGTGCCGCGCCAGACCAGGAAGGCCTCGGCGGCCTGCTCGACCAGCATGCCCAGCCCGTCGGCCGTTCGGGCGCCCGCCGCGGCGGCCTGGCGCAGGAAATCGGTGTCCTTGCCGTAGACCATGTCGTAGGCCAGCGCGCCCGGCGCGTACGAGAAAGTCAGCCGCGGCGACTCGCCTCCCGAGAGGCCCACTGAAGTCGCATTGATCACCAGATCGAACTCCCGGCCGGCGAGCGCCTCGAGGCCGCAGCCGGCGCAGCCGGCAAAGCTGCGGGCCAGCGCCAGCGCCTTGTCGGCGGTCCGGTTGGCGATCGTGAGCGTGGCCGGACGCTCGGCCAGCAAGGGCAGGATCACGCCGTGCGCTGCGCCGCCCGCGCCCAGCAGCAGCACGCGCTTGCCGGCGACGGCGACGCCGAGATTGACCTTGAGATCGCGCACCAGCCCGGCGCCGTCGGTGTTGTCGCCGAAAATCTCGCCGCCGCTGAAACTCAGCGTGTTGACCGCCCCGGCCGCCCGGGCGCGCTCCGAGAGGCGCGTCGCCAGGCGAAAGGCCTCCTCCTTGAATGGCACGGTGACGTTGGCGCCACACCCGCCGGCGGCGATGAAGTCGCGTACCGCCGCGGCAAAGCCGTCGAGCGGCGCCAGCAGGGCCGCGTAGCTCATGTCCTGGCCGGTTGCCGCCGCGAACAGCGCATGGATGTGCGGCGACTTCGAGTGGGCAATCGGGTTGCCGATCACGACGTAGCGGTCGGTCACTGCTTCAGTCCTGGGCTTGCAGCCGGTCGGAGGTGGTGAACGACCAGGTGCGGGTGATCTCGACGACGTCGGTATCGCGCCGGATCGAGTCCGGGAACCGGGAATAGGGCGCCGCCATCTCGACGATGCGCCGCGCGGCATTGTCGAGCACCTTCTGGCCGGACGAACGGCTCAGCTCCACCTTGTCGAGGCTGCCGTCGCTCTTGATCACCACGGTCAGCACCAGGCTGCCGTACAGTCGGCCCTTGGCGGCGTCCGGATAGTTGAGGTTGCCGATGCGCTCCACCTTCTGGCGCCAGTCCTCGACGTATTGCGCGAAGCGGTATTCCTCGACCCGGGCGCCGATGAACTTCTTGCGCGGCCGCTTGTTGTAGTCCTCGACATTACGGGCGATCTGGCCTTCCAGGCGGGCCAGGTTGAGCGCCGCGGTGGCCAGGTCGACGCCGGTGGTCGCCGGCGGCGCGGCGGTTGCCGGGGCGTTGCGGCGGTTCTCGGTGGTCACCGCCTTGCTGCTGCGGATCCGGGTCAGCATCTGCTGCTGCTGGATTTCCAGTTCGGCGACGCGCTGCTTCGCCTCGACGATGTCGCTGCCTTCCTGAATCATCGGCGCGACCGGCAGCGGCGTCTTGGCGCGCCTGTCCTCGTCGGTGTTGCCGCCGCCGTCGAGGTTGGCCTGTGCCTTGGCCTGTACCTTGTCCGGGCGGCTGGCGCTCTTGCTATTGACCAGGATGACGTCCAGGGCGTGCTCGGTGGCCTTGCCCAGCTTCTCCGGCAGCTTGAAATGGATCGACAGGACGATCGCGTGCAGTACCAGCGACAGACCTAGCGCCAGGGACAGGTTGCGGCTTTGCGTATCCACATCAACAGGGAAAAGCGACCGGGCAGACATGGCCCGGGATTTTACTCTGCACCCTCGTCCTCACCGAAAGTGTCGTCAGAGGCGTCGGCGGGCAGCAGTTCGACGTATCGGGCGCGACATTCCGCGTCCAGCAGGTCGATTTCCTCGACGTTCAGGCGTACGCGCACGCCCCGATCGAGCGCCGGCAGCGAGGGCACGCGCAGCACCAGCGGCAACTGCTCCAGCCGCACCAGGCTTTCGCGCAGGACGCGGGCGACGACGACGGATTCCTGCTCCTGCCGCAGCCAGCGCAGGCACCAATAGCGCTCCATGCCGCGCTGGAAATCGGCATAGGCGGCGTAGGTCAGCTCGAAGTCGCGCAGGGCGGCCAGGAACTCGGCCGACCTGGCGGTGAAAGGCGGCGTCGCGCGGGTCAGGTGGGCGATCAACTGCCATTGGTTGACCAGGTCGACGTAGCGGCGCAGGGGCGAGGACGACCAGGCATAGCAGTCCACGCCCAGGCCCTCGTGCGCCGCCGCAGTGGTGGTCATGCGCACCTTGCCGACCGTCTGGGCGCGGTAGAGCGCCGCCACGCCGGCGTCGCGCAGCAGCGCGCCCCAGGTGGCGTTGGCGACGATCATCAGCTCGGCGACCAGCTTGTCGAGCGGCGAGCCGCGCGGCCGTTCGTCGATCGCGATCCGGCCGGGACCGTCCTCGCCGGCCGCGGACCAATCGACCACGAAGTTGTAATCCTTGCGCTGCGGCGCATTGGCCGACTGGCCGCGGCCGGCCTCCAGGACCGTCGCCAGTTCCCAGAGCCGCTTCAGTTCGTCGCGGAACGGGAACTCGGCCAGGCCGTCGGCCAGCGTCTGCTCGTTGAAGAGCGGCTCGATATCGTGGTGGCGCAGGTTGGCGGCTACCGGTACCTGCTCCAGCCGCGTCTCATGGCCGCGCACGGCAAGATCGGCGCCGACGTCCAGATAGAGCGACACCGCGGGTGCGGTGTTGCCCGCCGCCAGCGTGTAACGCTCGACCACCCCTTCCGGCAGCATGGTGATCTTGCGGCCGGGCATGTACACGGTCGACAGCCGGTTGCGGGCGATCCGGCCGAGCTCGGAGTCCGGCGCGATGCCGAGGCCGGGCGCGGCGATATGGATGCCGACGCGCATGCCGCCGTCGGCCAGCGGCACGACCGAGAACGCGTCGTCGATCTCGGTGGTGTGGGCGTCGTCGATCGAGAAGGCGCGCACCGTCGCCAGCGGCAACTCCGGGTGCTCCGCCGGCGCCGCGCAGGCCGGGAAGTCGGTGCCCTGCGGGAAATACTCGAACAGGAAACGGCCCAGGTGGTACTCGTGGGTGTCGGCAAGCGCGCCGCAGCGCTGCAGCAGGCGCGGCGTCGACAGCGCGGTCTCGGCGCAGGCGGTTTCCAGCGCCTTGGTCTCGGGCCGGTTGCGATCGGGCTTGTAGAGGAGTTGCGGCAGGATGGCGGCCAGTTCGGCGGGCAGGCTGCCGCCCTTCAGGTCGGTCACCATGCGCTCGACAGCCAGCGCCTGCTGGCGCTTCTTCTCCTGGCCGGCCAGCGCGGCCTGCAGGATGTCGGGCGGCGCCTTGCGGAAACGGCCCTTGCCCTTGCGGTGGAAGTACATCGGCGCCGAATGCAGGCGCAGCAGCAGCGTCGCCGCTTCGACCGCGCTCGGCTTGTGGCCGGCGTAGTCGGCCGCGAATTCCTCGAAACCGAACTCGATGTCGGGGCAGGCCTCCCACAGGAAATCGACGTCGATCCCGTCGGCGTCGCGTTCGGCGTGCGCCAGCAGTTCGTGGGGCGACGGCGCCTCGAAGCGCAGCAGCACGTTGGCGGCCTTGACCTTGCTGCGCTTGCCCGACGCCAGTTCGACCTGCAGCGAGGTATTGTTGTCGGCGAGCACGGCGCCCGCCCTGAAGGCGCCGTCTTCTTCGAACAGGACGTTCATGTCAGTGGCTCGTCCAGTCCACCAGGCCCAGTTGCCAAGTGGCGATGACGAGGATGCCGAAGGCGATGCGGTACCAGGCGAAGACCGTGAAGTCGTGGCTGGAGATGAAGCGCAGCAGCCAGCGCACGCACAGGAAGGCCGAGGCGAAGGAGGCGACGAAGCCGACGACCCAAAGGCCGAGATCGTCGGCGTTGAGCAGTGCGCGTTCCTTGTACAGTTCGTAGACGGTGGCGACCAGCAAGGTGGGAATGGCGAGGAAGAAGGAGAATTCGGTGGCGGCCTTGCGCGAGAGTCCGAACAGCAGGCCGCCGATGATGGTGGCGCCGGAACGCGAGGTACCCGGAATCAGTGCGAAGGCCTGGGCGATGCCGAGCTTGAGCGCGTCGACGGCGCTGAGGTCGTCGACATCGCTGACCCGCACCGTGTGTTCGCGCCGCTCGGCCCAGATGATGACGAAGGCGCCGACGATGAATGCCACCGCCACGGGTACCGGCTGAAACAGGTGGGCCTTGATCAGCTTGCCGAATGCCAGGCCGAGGATGGCGAGCGGCAGGAAGGCGATGAACAGATTGCGGACGAAGCGCTGCGCGACCTCGTCGCGGGTCAGGCCGCCGAGTACCTTGGCGATCCTGGCGCGGTATTCCCAACATACGGCCAGGATGGCGCCGGACTGGATGACGATCTCGAACAGCTTGCCGCGTTCGTCGTTAAAATGAAGCAGATCGCCGGCCAGGATCAGGTGGCCGGTGCTGGAAACGGGCAGGAATTCCGTCAGACCCTCGACAATGCCGAGAATCAGGGCGTGCAGCAGGAGAGTGGGATCCATGGAGCGTCTGAGCGGCCGGCTTTGCCTGCCAAATGGGCGGCCGAGTTTAGCATGCGACCGATGACAGGCCAGCGAAAGGGGCACCCGTGCTGAAGAAGATCCGGGTCGCGGACTTGCGGCTGGGCATGCATATCCATGAGTTCTGCGGCTCCTGGATGGAACACCCGTTCTGGCGCGAAAATTTCGTCCTCGACAACACGGACGACGCGCGCCGCATCGCCGAAAGCGGCATTTCGGAAGTCTGGATCGACATCGCCAAGGGCACCGATGTCCTGACTAGTGCGCCGGCGGTATCGGTGGCGGAAACCGAAGTGGCCGTCACCGCGGCGCTGTCGGCGGCGGCCGAGCGCGACGAGCCGCCGATGCAGGTCTCGATGGCCGAGGAGGTCAAGCGGGCGGCACGGGTTTGTGCCAAGGCCAAGCAGGCGGTGGTTTCGATGTTCCAGGAAGCCCGCATGGGCAAGGCGATCAGCGCCGATGCCGCCGGCGCGATGGTCGACGAGATTTCATCCTCGGTATTGCGCAACCCGGGCGCGCTGATCAGCCTGGCGCGGCTGAAGGATGCCGACGATTACACCTATCTGCACTCGGTTGCCGTCTGTGCCCTGATGGTGGCCTTGTCGCGCCAGCTCGGTTTCGGCGAGCGCGAAACGCGCGAGGCCGGCATGGCCGGCCTGCTGCACGATCTCGGCAAGGCGCTGACCCCGGCCGAGGTGCTGAACAAGCCGGGCAAGCTGACCGACGCCGAGTTCGCGATCATCAAGCGGCATCCGGTCGAGGGCCATCGCATGCTGGCCGAGGCGCACGCGGTCGGCGAGATACCGCTCGAAGTCTGCCTGCACCACCACGAGAAGATGGATGGCACGGGCTACCCGGATCGACTGCCGGCCGAACAGATCACGCTGTTTTCGCGCATGGGCGCGGTCTGCGACGTCTACGACGCGATCACCTCCAACCGCCCGTACAAGGTGGGCTGGGATCCGGCCGAGTCGATCCGCAAGATGGCGGAGTGGTGCCAGGGCCACTTCGACGAGCGCATCTTCCAGGCCTTCGTGCGCAGCGTCGGCATCTATCCGATCGGGTCCTTCGTGCGCCTGGAATCGGGACGCCTGGGCGTGGTCGTCGAGCAGACCGAGAAGTCGCTGCTGACGCCGCGCGTCAAGGTCTTCTTCTCGGCCAGGTCGCAGACCCACATAGCACCCGAAATCGTCGACCTCGCGCGCGTCGGTGCAATGGACAAGATCATCAGCCGCGAAGATCCAGCCAAGTGGGGCATCCAGGACGTCGACCGCCACTGGGCTACGGCCTAGGCGGTCTGCCGCTCCAGTTCGGAGAGCCAGGCCAGCGCCTGGTCGCGCGTGGCACCGCACATTTCCAGCGCAGGCTGAAGGCCGGAACAACAGCCGGGTCGCTCCCGTGCGCCGAAAATGGTGCAGCGGAAATCAGCGGCCAGGTGTGCGCAGGCTGTGCCGGCCGGCTTGCCCAGGCTGCTGATCGACGGCGCGATGCAGCAGGCGCCGCAGCCCGGGCGGCATTCCATGGCTACTTCTTGCGGCCGTAGTGCGCCGTGAAGCTGGCCTTGTCGATGGCATTGGCGTTAACCATGTAGCCGACCAGGGCGGCGGTCGCATCCGCGGCAACGTCGAGCTTGTCGACGCCCAGCGCGTAGACCGTGAACACGTAGCGGTGCGGTTTGTGGCCGACCGGCGGGCAGGGGCCTCCCCAACCTGGCGTGCCGAAGTCGGTACGGATCTGCACGGCCTCCTTGGGCAGTTTCCTGGCCGCCGGATCGCCGGCGCCCTGCTGCAGGCCGATGGTGTTGCCGGGCAGGTTGATGACGATCCAGTGCCACCAGCCGCTGCCTCCCGTCGGGGCATCCGGATCGTGCACCATGACGGCGAAGCTCTTGGCGCCCTTGGGCGGGCTCATCCAGACCAGGGCGGGCGAGACGTTCTCGCCTTCGCAGCCGAAGCCGTTGAAGACGAACTTCTCGCCGATCTGCCGTCTTTCATTGACGTCGGGACTGCCGAGCGAGAAGCCGGAGGCCTGGACGCCTGTCGAGACAAGCAAGCCGATCGCGGCGGCGAAGAGGGCGATACGCATGTGGGCTCCTTGGTTTCTTTGGATGGATGTTACCGGCAATAGGTGGCGACGCGCTGACTCGCGGCGTCGCGCGCGGCCTGGCGCTGGCTGTCGTCGAGGTAGTCGCGTTCGCCTTGTTCGTTCACCCGATACCGCGCGCCGCCCCGTTCGAGCGAGTCAAGCGCACTGCGGGCCGCGATACAGCGCTGCTGGTTTTCCTGATCAGCCTTGGCGGATGCCTGTTCCTTCTCGCGCGCCTGCTGGCGGCGCTGGTTCGACAGGTCCAGTTGTTCCTGCCAACTGCGGTTGCCTTGCGCGGGGGCAGCCTCGGGCGTGGCCGTCTGGCTGTTGAGCCTCTCGGTCTTCTGGCCGGGCGGTGGCGTGCTGCCGAAATGGGTGCGACCCTGGGCATCCACCCACTTGTAGACACCCTCGGCGCCGGCCGGGTCGGCCAGCAGGACTAGCACGATTGGAACTGCGGTCCAGCAGAGGCGGGTCACCATGGCTGACTTTCTCAGGATTTGCGATAGATTTCGGCACCGGCCTTGACGAACTCGACGGACTTCTCGGCCATGCCCTTCTCGGCGTATTCGCGCACGTCCTGCGAGATCTTCATCGAGCAGAAGTGCGGTCCGCACATCGAGCAGAAGTGCGCCTGCTTGGCGGCATGCTGCGGCAGGGTTTCGTCGTGGAATTCGCGCGCCTTGTCGGGGTCGAGACCGAGGTTGAACTGGTCCTCCCAGCGGAACTCGAAGCGCGCCTTGGACAGCGCGTTGTCGCGCGCCTGCGCGCCCGGATGGCCCTTGGCCAGGTCGGCGGCGTGGGCGGCGATCTTGTAGGCCATGATTCCGTCCTTGACGTCGTTCTTGTCCGGCAGGCCGAGGTGTTCCTTGGGCGTCACGTAGCAGAGCATGGCGGTGCCGTACCAGCCGATCATGGCCGCGCCGATGGCGCTGGTGATGTGGTCGTAGCCGGGCGCGATGTCGGTGGTGAGCGGGCCCAGCGTGTAGAAGGGCGCTTCCTTGCACCACTTCAGTTGCAGTTCCATGTTCTCCTTGATCATGTGCATGGGCACGTGGCCCGGGCCTTCTATCATCACTTGGCAGTCGTGCTGCCAGGCGATGTCGGTGAGTTCGCCCAGCGTCTTCAATTCGCCGAGCTGCGCTTCGTCGTTGGCGTCGTAGAGCGAGCCGGGACGCAGGCCGTCGCCGAGGCTGAAGGCGACATCGTAGGCCTTCATGATCGCGCAGATGTCTTCAAAGTGCGTGTAGAGGAAGTTCTCCTGGTGATGCGCGAGGCACCACTTGGCCAGTATCGAACCGCCGCGGCTGACGATGCCGGTCATGCGCCCGGCGGTCAGCGGGATGTAGCGCAGCAGCACGCCGGCGTGAATCGTGAAGTAGTCCACACCCTGCTCGGCCTGCTCGATCAGCGTGTCGCGGAAGACTTCCCAGCTCAGGTCCTCGGCCTTGCCATTCACCTTCTCCAGCGCCTGGTAGATCGGCACCGTGCCGATCGGCACCGGCGAGTTGCGCACGATCCACTCGCGCGTCTCATGGATGTTCTTGCCGGTCGACAGGTCCATCACCGTGTCGCCGCCCCACCTGATCGCCCAGGTCATCTTGTCCACCTCTTCCTGGATCGAGGAGACGATCGGGCTGTTGCCGATGTTGCAGTTGATCTTGGTCAGGAAGTTGCGGCCGATGATCATCGGCTCGGCTTCCGGGTGGTTGATGTTGGCCGGGATGATGGCGCGGCCGCGCGCGACTTCGTCGCGCACGAACTCGGGGGTGATCTGGCGCGGGATGGCGGCGCCAAAGCTCTCGCCGCGATGCTGGCGCCGAATGGCTTCGGGCAGCGCATCCAGCCGCTGGTTCTCGCGGATGGCGACGAATTCCATCTCGGGGGTGATGAGCCCGCGCCGGGCGTAGTGCATCTGGGTGACGTTCACGCCCGCCTTGGCGCGCAAGGGCTTGCGCTTGAGGTCGAAGCGCAGGCCGGCCAGTTCGGCGTCGGCCTCGCGGGCACGGCCGTAGTCGGATGAGAGGCCGGGAAGCGCTACGGTATCCTGGCGCTCGGCGATCCAGCCGGCGCGCAGGGTCGGCAAGCCGGCACGGATGTCGATCTTCACCGCCGGATCGGTATAGGGTCCGGAACAGTCATAGACGTAGATCGGCGGGTTCTGCTCGTCCTCGGTCGGCGTCTGGCTGATCTCGCGCATGGGCACGCGGACGTCGGGGCGGCTGCCGGTGACGTAGATCTTCTTCGAGTTGGGGAGGGGTTGGATCGCGGCCTCGTCCACATGGGCTCGGGCGGCGATGAATTTATCGTGGGCGTTCATTGGACTACTCCTAGGGAACTCCCGACGCTACTGGAAAGCCCCCCGGAATGCAACCCGTGGCATTTGCGGCTAAAGTATGCATGGATAGGGTCGTAATGACGTAAACCGCAAGTCGGATCAGGGGCTTTCAATGCGCATCTCAACTATTTTCTCAGCAATTTCCGCGTCATTGGCGCTGGCCGGCGGTGCGCTGGCTGCCGACTGGCAGGCCGTGGCAACCGCGGGCGGCGAGCGGGTCGAGATCGACAAGGCCCGCATCATGCGCAGCGGGCCCGGTACCACGGTGGCCTGGACGCGGCTGGTATTGGGCCGCGAACTGAAGGATGGAGCCGGCAGCTATACGTCGGTGGTGGCGATGAACCGCTATGAATGCGGTGCCGGCGAGTTTGCGACGCTGCGCCGGATCTACATGAACGGGGACGTCCCCGTCCGTGAGGAAAAGATCAGTTCGCCCAAGACCGTCAGCACGTCAGCCGGCAGTCTGGATGGCAAGCTGCTGGCCGAGGCCTGCAAGCTGCGTACGGTGGGCGAGGCGCAAGCGACTGCGGAGGCGGCGGCCAATGCCATGGGCGCCAACCAGCAACAGGGCAAGCCGGGCGTGATGTATGCCGACGTACGCGCCGCCGGCGAGGACGCCAAGAGCCTCGCGGTGCCCGTTGCCGAGACAGCCAAGCCCGAGCCCGCGGCCGAGAGCAAGCCGCAGTCCGCGGCCGAGACCAAGATCGAAGTCCGGCCACCCAGCGAACGGCCACGCTTCATCGGACTGCCCAAGGTCGACAAGCCGCAGCCGCCCGCCGAAGCCGAGGCCAAGGCGGCGGAGACCAAGGCCGCGGCCAAGCCGATGCCGGCCAAGGAAGCCACGCCTGTCGCCAACATCACCCGCCATGAGCGCGAGCGCCAGCTCGCCACCTCGGGCCCGCGCGCAGCGGCGCCGGCCAAGCCTGCTGTAAAGAAGGCGCCCATCCCGCAAACAGTGGTCAAGCATCACGAGGTCCATTGGAGCTACGAGGGCGAGGGCTCGCCCGCCAACTGGGCCAAGCTCAAGCCCGAGTACGGCCTTTGCGCCAGCGGCAAGCGCCAGTCGCCAATCGACATCCGCGAAGGCATACGCGTCGACCTCGAGCCGATACAGTTCGACTACCGGCCGACCATGTTCCGCATCGTCGACAACGGCCACACGATTCAGGTCAATGTCGGCGAAGGCAGCACCATGACCGTCATGGGCCGCAGCTACCAACTGCTGCAGTTCCACTTCCATCGCCCGTCCGAGGAGCGCGTTAACGGCAAGGCCTTCGAGATGGTGATCCACCTCGTTCATCGCGACGCCGAAGGCCGGCTGGCGGTCATCGCCGTGCTGCTCGACAAGGGCATCGAGAATCAGTTGATCCAGACGCTGTGGAACCACATGCCGCTGGAAGTCGACCAGGATGTGACGCCTTCGGTCGCCATCGACCTCAACGCGCTGCTACCCGAAAACCGCGCCTACTACACCTACATGGGTTCGCTGACCACGCCGCCCTGCTCCGAAGACGTGCTGTGGATGGTGTTCAAGCAACCGATGCCGGTCTCGGCCGAGCAGGTCGGCATCTTCTCCAGGCTATACCGAAACAACGCGCGGCCGATCCAGCCGTCGAACAACCGGCTGGTCAAGGAGAACCGCTGATTGACCCCCGGCTTCTCCTTTTGCTCACAGCCGTTCCCGGCAGACTGCCGGCCCACGCGGCCTACTTGAACTCGTAGCTCACCGCCACGTAGGCGTTCCAGCGGCTCTTGCGCCCGACCAGCGGGCTGTTGCTGATTTCCTCGTCGAGCGCCTTGTTGCGCAGGGTGAATGCCAGGTTCCAGTCGGCGGCGATGGGCGAACTGGTGTGGATGGCGACGTAGGGGTTCAGCGCCATGCCCGGCCGGTAGGACCTGAAGCCACCCTCGCCGGCATTCGTGCCGTAGTAGTAGCCGGTGTACTTGCTGGACATCAATTCCATGCCCAGCTCGGGGTAGATCGACAGCCATGAAATCGGCTTCCACGCGCCGATCCAACTGGCGTCGACCAGCATGCCTTCCGAGTCGCCGACGTCCTGCATCAGCGAAATCGAAATCGCGCCGATGGGCGAGTGCTGGAAGGTGCTGATGCCGACCAGTTGCGAGTTGTTCCGGTCGCGCACGCCGGCGCGCTTCAGGGTGCCGCTCTCCATCTCGTCCTGGACGATGCGCGTGCTGACTTCCAGGAAGCCATGGCCCATGGGCAGGGCCTGGAAGCCGAAGGTGTCGACGCGGCCGAAGAAGCGGCCCCACTGACCGTAGATGTAGGGCAGCACGTCGGTCTCGGTCGTCGTGCCGCGGTAAATTTCCTGGCGGCCGTAGATCCCCAGGCCGGCGTCGCCCGTGTAGCCGTCGGCCAGCGCGGTGGTGCTGGCGAGGAGTCCGGCGGCGAGGGGCGCGACCGATAGTCTGAATTTCATGCGTTTCCTTTCATGGCGGCGAGGCGGGCAGATTACTGGAAGGGGAGAGGATTCTTGGTGAGCGCGACGCCCACGACGTAGCCGACCGTGGCGAGGGCGCCGATGCCGCAGGCCAGGCGCAGTCTCGCCGGAAACGTCGCGCGCAGGGCGACGAAGCCGAGCACGATGTAGAGCACGACGGCGGCGAGCTTGGCCGTGATCCAGGCATCGACGAACGGCACCTGGTGCGTCAGAAAGGCCAGCGCAACACCTGCCGAAAACAGCAGCGTGTCGTTGATGTGCGGCAGGCGGAGCAGCCAGGGGCGCTGCAGCAGCGCCGAGCCCACGATCGCCAGCACGCCGCGCGCGACGAAACCCGCGACGCTGACGACGGCGAACAGGATGTGCAGGTGCTTTAGTGCGGTGTACATGGGTGTGGAACGGCTGATGTCAAAAATTCTCGCACATTTCCGGATTGCCGCATGAATCCTGTGTGACAACTGCCCATTGTGGCGAAAACCGTGCTCGATGTGTGCTGCGCGCCTATACTCGGAGGGCGATTTCGCTGCCATGCAGGAGTACGCCTCATGTCCAAGCTACAGAAGTCGAACAAGGAAGCCAAGAA
This sequence comes from Rhodocyclales bacterium, assembly GCA_016235765.1. Taxonomy (GTDB): domain Bacteria; phylum Pseudomonadota; class Gammaproteobacteria; order Burkholderiales; family Rhodocyclaceae; genus Fen-999. The sequence goes on from JACRIZ010000027.1 coordinate 45,177, forward strand.
ACAGCCCGCACATTCGCCCAAGGAGAAGCGGGCTGCCAAGCTGGCCAAGAAGCACGCCGGCGATGCGGTGCCGCTGGTCGTACGCACTTCCTGAGCTGTCCTACGCGTTGCGGAGCACGAGGTTGACGTCTTCCGCCGTACGCAGCGAACGTAGTGCGGCGAACATCGTTTCTGCCTGCGGATAGCTCCGCCGCATCAGGGTCAGCCACTGTTTGAGTCGCCCGGGTGCTTGCGTCGGCAGCACCTTGCGCTGTACTTGTGCCCAGAAGTCCATGACCATGGCAGCGACGGCATCCCACTGGGCGGCGCCATCACCCGCATGGCGTTCACGGATGCGCCGGGCCAGCAGCGGATCGGCCACGGCGCCGCGGCCCAGCATCACGTCCGCGCAGCCGGTCGCGTGCCGGATCGCGTCGTAGTCGGCGACGGTCCACACGTCGCCATTGGCGATGACCGGAATCCGCAGGGCCTCCCGGATCAGCCCGACCGCGTGCCAGCGGGCCGGCGGCCGATAACCGTCCTCCCGCGTCCGGGCGTGCACGACCAGTTCTTCCGCCCCGCCTTCCTGGAGGGCGCAGGCGCAGTCGATGGCCTGGCTGGTGTCGCGGATGCCGAGGCGCATCTTGGCGGTCACCGGAATATCGGGGGGCACGGCGGCCCGCACCGCCGCGGCGATGCGCCGCAGCAGGTCGGGTTCGGCGAGCAGCGCCGCGCCCCCTCGGTTGCGGTTGATCAACGGGGTCGGACAACCGAAGTTGAGGTCGATGCCGGCGGGCGAGAGTTGCGCGACGCGCGCCGCATTTGCCGCCAGCAGGTCGGGATCGGAGCCGAGCAGTTGCACGCGCACGGGCGTGCCGGCGCGGGTGCGCGATGCGTGCTTCAGTTCCGGGCTGATGCGCGTGAAGGCCGAGTGCGGCAGCACCGTGGCGCTGACCCGCACGAACTCGGTCACGCACCAGTCGTAGCCGCCCGCCCGCGTCAGCACGTCGCGCAGGACGTCGTCGGCCAGCCCCTCCATCGGGGCGAGGATCAGGCGCGGCTGGCCGGGTAGGAGTGCGGCATCTCCGGTCACGAATGGCCGTGCCCGTGGCCGTGCTTTGTCGGTGCCGGCGCGGCCGCCGGAGTGGCCGGCTCGGGGTAGCGGATCACCACGAGTTGCTCATCCGGCTCGAACCAGAATTCGCCGTGCGGCCCCTTGAGATTGCCGGTGATCAGCAGGATCAGGCCATCTTCCGAACGAACCTCCGTGATGGTTTCCCACGCGAAGGTGGGATGGGCGTTGGTGCCGGTGCCGCTGTAGATATGATCGTTCACCCGCACCTCCGATGCCACCACGGTGATCTTGCTGGTCATGGCCGCTCCCCCGCCAAAGTTGCATTTCCACCATCGCCTGCCGACGCGCAGCAGGTCGTCGCGCCGATTGTGCCAGAGTCGTCCCGGCCCGCGACGAAGCGAGGGGCCACGGGTCGTCAATACGTGGTCGGCGTGCCGCCGGCACTGACTTTCCAGCGTTCCTCGAACAACACGTCGTCGGCACCGAGGCGCCTGCCCCAGCCGGCGGTTTCGAGCAGCGGCGCGGCCGGGAATTCCGCGACCGGGCCGATGCAGAGAATGGCAACCGGCTGGGCGCCGGCCGGCATGCCGAGCAAGCTGGCGACTGCGGCCGGGTCGAAGAAGGAGACCCAGCCCAGCCCGATGCCTTCGGCGCGCGCCAGCAGCCACATGTTCTGGATGGCGCAGGCAACCGAGGCGATGTCCATTGCCGGCAGTGTGCGGCGACCGAAGATGTGCGGCTCGCGCCCGGGCATCAGCGCCGCGACCAGCACCTCGGCGCAATCGCGAATGCCTTCGATCTTGAGCGTGAGGAATTCGTCGCGGCGCGTCGGCAGCGCGTTGGCGGTCGCCTGGCGCTCGGTCTCGACGATCTCCTGCAGTGCCGCGCGCGTCGCCGGCGCGGCGACGCGCACGAAACGCCAGGGCTGCATGAAGCCGACCGAGGGCGCGCGCAGCGCAACATCGATCATTCGGCCGAGCAGCCCCTCGGGCAGCGCGCCCGGCACGAAGTGGCGCATGTCGCGCCGCTCGTCGATGGCGCGGCGGACGGCGGCGATCTCGGCATCGGAGTAGCGGTGTTCGGTCATGGCAGGAACAGCCGGGCGGCGGCTGTCGGGTTGGCTGGAAAGTAGAAGTGCATGTAGCTCGCCGTGAGGCGGCAGACGCGATAGAGCGCCTCGGTGCTCTTGCCGGCGCTGCGCGTGGCCTGTGCGATGGGCGCGAGCGCGGTATCGGCGGTCGAGAAATGGAAGGTGTGGCCGGTGAGCCTGCCCTCGGGCAGTTCGGCCTCGAGCATGCCCAGGCCGGCGAGCTTCGTCTGCATGCGTACGCTGCCGGACAGCAGGCCGAACATGGCATGCGCGGCACCGCTCGTCTCGTGCAGCGTCTCGAAGCAGGCCATCATGCCGCCGCACTCGGCGAGCAGCGGTTTGCCGGCGGCGACGTGCGTGGCGAGCGATTCGCGCATGCCGCGGTTGGCGGCGATGGCGGGGCCGTGCAATTCCGGGTAGCCGCCCGGCAGCCAGACGGCGTCGCATTCGGGCAGCGTGGCATCGGCGAGCGGCGAGAAGTAGGCGAGCTTCGCGCCCATCGCCTCCAGGCATTCGACGTTGGCCGGGTAAAGGAAGCAGAACGCAGCGTCGCGGGCGACGGCGATGGACTTGTCGGCGAGAAGTTCCGGAAAAGTCAGCCGTGGTGATGCGCCGATCTCGACGGCCGGCGACAACCCGGCGGCGGGCGTCGCGGCGAGCAGGTCGGCCATGCGCTCGATGCGTGCGTCGAGGTCCGCGATCTCGGCAGCAGGCAGGAGGCCGAGGTGGCGCTCGGGCATGGCGGCCTCGAGGTCGCGCGGCAGCGCCCCCGCCCAGACAATGTCCGCCGGCAGCGTCGCGCGGCAAAGTTCGCCGTGGTAATCGCTGCCGACGCGATTGGCCAGCACGTGGGTGATGGGTGCGCCGTCCCGATAGTGTTTCAGGCCCCAGGCGACGGCGCCGAAGCTGCCGGCCATCGCGGATGCGTCGATCACCAGCAGGACGGGCAGGCCGAGCCGGCGCGCCAGTTCGGCGGAGTCCGGCTCGCCGTCGTGCAGGCCCATCACGCCCTCGACGAGGATCAGGTCGGCGCCTTCGGCGGCGCGCGCCAGGCGCCAGCGCGCATCGTCCTCGCCGCACATGCGGAAGTCGATGTTCTCGCAAGCGTGCCCGGACGCGAGCGCGTGGATCTGCGGGTCGAGGAAGTCCGGTCCGCATTTGAACACGCGCACCTTGCGGCCCAGCCGCGTGTGCAGCCGCGCCAGTGCCGCGACCACGGTGGTTTTGCCGTGGCCGGAAGCCGGCGCGGCGATCAGCAGGGCCGGAGCGGCTACCACTCGACCCCCGGCATCGCCTGCACGCCGGCCTGGAAGGCGTGCTTGACCAGGGTCATGTCGGTGACGGTGTCGGCGGCCTCGACCAGTTCCGTGGGCGCGGCGCGGCCGGTGACGACCAGGTGCTGCATGGCCGGGCGGGCGCGGATCGCGGCGAGCACTTCGTCGATGTCGAGCCAGCGATACTTGAGCGCGTAGGTGAATTCGTCGAGTATCACCAGCGCCACCGCCGGGTCGGCCAGCGCCAGCCTGGCCACGCCCCACGCGGCTTGCGCGGCGGCGGCATCCTTGCCGGCGTCCTGCGTCTCCCAGGTGAAGCCGGCGCCCATGACGTGCCAGGCGACACCGGGCGCGCTGCGGAAGAAAGCCTCCTCGCCGGTGTCGCTGCGGCTCTTGATGAACTGCACCACGACGGCCTTCATGCCGTGGCCGAGCGCGCGTGCCAGGAGGCCGAAGGCGGCCGAGGACTTGCCCTTGCCGGTGCCGGTGTTGATCAGGAAGACGCCGCGCTCCTGCTTCGCGGCGGCGATGTGCCGGTCGACGACTTCCTTCTTGCGCTGCATGCGTTCGCTGTGGTCCATCGCTACTCCGGGACGAAGACGGTGTGAAAAAAGTCAGCCATGGCGACACGCCGCATCGGGTAGCCGTAGAGGCTGGTGAGCGTCGGCGCGTCGATGACCTCGGCCACCGGGCCGGCGATGTGGCGGCTGTCGCCGAACAGCAGCAGCGCCTGGTCGCAGTAGCGCAAGGCGAAGTTGGGGTCGTGCAGCACCATGACGATGGCGATGCCCGAGTCGCGCGCGCGCTGCGACAGCAGTTCGAGCGTGGCGATCTGGTGGTTGAGGTCGAGGTGGGCCAGCGGCTCGTCGAGCAGGTAGAGGCGAGGTGCCTGCGCCAGCAGTGCGGCGATGGCCACGCGCTGCCGCTCGCCGCCGGAGAGCGTGTGCACCTCGCGTTCCTCCATGTCCGCCAGCCCCATGTCCGCCAGCGCACGGCGCGCGATGCCGGCGTCGGTGCCGGACTCCCAGGCCCAGCGGCCGACGTGCGGGTGACGGCCGGCCAGCGCGGTTTCGAGCACGGTGCTGGCGAACGGGTCGCTGCGATCCTGGCCCAGCCAACCGCGCAGGCGCGCCGCGCTGCGCAGGCCGTGCTCCGCGTAGCTTTTGCCGTCGAGCAGCAGCGTGCCGGCGTCGGCGCCACGCAGGCCGGCCAGGGTGGACAACAGCGTCGACTTGCCGGCGCCGTTGCGACCGAGAATGGCCAGCCGCGAGCCCGGCGCGAGATCGAGGTCGAGCCCGAGGCAGACCTTGTGCAGGCCGATGCTGACGGCGAGATCGCGCGTCTGCAGGATCACGGCCGGCTCCGCCCGAGCAGATAGAGGAAGACCGGCACGCCGATCAGCGCGGTGAGCACGCCGACGGGAAGCTGGATGGGCGCGACGATGCTGCGGGCGGCGGTGTCGGCGAGCACCAGCAGGCTGCCGCCCGCCAGCGCCGATGCAGGCAGCAGCAGGCGCTGGTCGTTGCCGATGGCGAGGCGTACCAGGTGCGGCACGATGAGGCCGACGAAGCCGACCGAGCCGGCGGTGGTGACGGCCCCGGCAGTGGCCAATGAGGCGGTGACGTACACGATGCGACGCAGGACCGGCACGGCGACGCCGAGCGCCAGGGCCTGTTCGGCGCCGCGCGCCAGCAGGTTCAGCTCGCGCGCGAAGGGCAGCGCCACGACGAGGGCCGCGACCAGCACGCCGAGCGCCGGCAGCGGGTTGCTCGTCTGCGACAGGTCACCCATCAGCCAGAACAGCATGCCGTGGATCTTCTGCTCGGGCGCCAGCGTCAGGATCAGCGCCACCAGCGCGCCGCAGCCGGCGGCGACGACGACGCCGGTGAGCAGCAGGCGCGTCTGCGTCCAACTGCCGTCGCCGTGGGCCAGGCCGAACACCAGCATCATGGCCGCCAGCGCGCCGGCGAAGGCAAAGCCCGGCACCGCGAGGCCGGCCAGGCCGAGCAGCATGGCGGACAATGCGCCGACCCCGGCGCCACCGGAGATGCCCAGCACGTAAGGATCGGCGAGCGGGTTCCTGAGCAGCACCTGCATCAGCGCGCCGGCCAGTGCCAGCAGGCCGCCGCAGGCGAAGGCGGCCAGCGCGCGCGGCAGGCGCAGGTCGAAGACGATGGAATGGGCGACATTGTCGGCGCCGGCCAGCGCTGCGACGACGTCGACTATCGGCAGCGACAGGCTGCCCGCCGCGAGCGCCGCAACCATGCTCGCCACCGACAGGAGTGTCAGCGAGAGAAGAACGAGCAGGGCGCGGCGTCGCGAGGGCATGAGCGGTCCGCTATCGGATGCGCTGGCGCACGCCGACGAACACGCCGGCGCGCGTGGTGGCGTAGTCGGCGGCGAGTTCGTATTTCTTGTCGAAAATGTTGACGGCGCGCGCGAACAGCGTGGTGTCGGCCGAAGCGCGGTAGTCGAGGCCGGCATTGACCACGGTGTAGCCGGCGAGCTTCTGGGTATTGGCTGCATCCTCGTAGCGATGGCCGCTGGCGACCACCTCGCCGTTGACCAACCAGTCACCGAACTCCTTCGACACGGCCAGGGTCAAGTGTTCCTTGGCGCGCCGCCGCAGGTAGAGGTCGTTGCCCTCATCGCGGGCGTCGAGCCAGTCGTAGGCCACGCGCGGCCGCCAGCCCAGTCGGTTGGCCTCGACCGCGATCGTCCAACCGGTGAGCCGTGCGTTCTGCACGTTCTCCACTTGGTAGCCGAAAGGCGGCGTGACCAGCACGCTCTGGATCAGGTCGCGCACGCGGTTGTCGAACCAGGTGACCGAACTGCGGGCGTGGCCGTTGTCCCAGGTCAGCGCGGCTTCCTTGCTGCGGCCGTGCTCGGGCTTCAGGTTCGGATTGCTGAAACCGGGATAGTAGAGCTGGTTGAAGGTCGGTGCGGAGAACGAGGTGCCTGCGCCGACGCTGGCGCGCAGGGCTGGGGTGAACTGATAGCCGTAATAGCCCATCCCCGTGGTCCTGGCGCCGAACTGCGAATTGTCGTCGCGCCGCGCTGAAATCTGCAGGCGATGTGCGTCAAGGCGGCCTTGATAGCCGAGCAGCAGCGAGTCGACACTTCGCTCCTTGGTCGTGTATGCGGTGGTACTGTCGATGCGCTGCTCGAGCCGCTCGATTCCGGCCAGCACATCGCCCCATGGTGTATGGAAGTCGTTCTGCCAAACGGCTTGCGCCTGCCCGGTCTGGAACACGGTCGTCGAGGTTGCCGAAGCGTGACCGGTCATGTCGTCGGTGCTGTCGGCGATGCGCAGGGTGCTGGTCCACTGCCCCAGCCGATTGCGTGATTCGACGCCAACGCCTTGCAGCGTCTGGTAGATGCGCGCGTCGTAGTTGCCGGCGCCGAAGGCGTCGTAGCGTGACACGCTGTCGCTATAGAAGAGGTTGGCGGCCAAGTCGTGGCCTGGCGCGACCTGCACGCCGAGGCGGCCGCTGACGTTGTCCTGGCGATAGCCGTCGGCATCCGGGTGAAAGGAGCTATTGGCGCGGTTGGTCAAAGCCGAGACGCCGTCGGTCTGGAAATGGCCGGCGGTGAGGGCATAGTTCAGGACATTGCCGGAACCGGAAAGCCCGGCGGAGACATCCGAAGTATTGCGGCTGCCGGCGCTGGCCTGGACGTTGCCGCTGACGGGGCCTTCGCCGCGCCTGGTGAAGATCTGCACCACGCCGCCGATGGCCTCGGAACCGTAGAGGCTGGACACCGGGCCGCGCACGATTTCGATGCGCTCGATCTGCGAGAGCGGGATGTGCTGGACGGCGGTGTCGCCTGAGGTGGCCGAGTTGACGCGCATGCCGTCGACCAGCACCACGGTGTGGCGGCTTTCGGCGCCGCGAATCAGCAGGCTGGTGGTCTTGCCGGCGCCGCCGTTGGTGGTGAATTGCACGCCCGGCTGGCTGGCGAGCAGTTCGGGCAGGGTGGCGGCGCCGCTGGCCTCGATGTCGTCGCGGTGCAGCACGGTGACGTCGTTGAGGAGTTCGCTGGCACGGGCGGGCATGCGCGTCGCGGTGACGACGACGGCCGCCTCGTCTTCGGCGGCCAGGGTGGAACAGGGAATGGCAAAGGCGGCCGCGAGCGCGGCGGCAATGAAACGGCGTTGCATGGATGCAGGACTCCCGATGAGCGGCGTGCAGTCCCGCACGCCGGCACATTGCTGAACGGAAACGCCGCGGGGAGTCATGGGCCGTGAACATCGGCTGCCGCCTCCCGCGGCACTTCCAACCGTGTCCATGGCCGGTCTCCGGGCTCGGAAGTCTTGACGCGTCGCCTTCCCGGAATCGCTTCCAGTGGCAGATTGACGCGCCCGCACTTCCTTACCGTTGCGGGGGCAGCACAGGCATTGCCGAAGATGATGGCTCGGCGCACCTGTTTCCCGTTTCACCCGAACGCCCAATCTTGACTGAGGGCGGGCGGGCACCACGAACGGGGGCCATTCTAGCATCGGGGCTATGGTCGTCTTGCGGTTTGGCGCATGAACATGCCATGCAACCTTCAATGTCGTCGCTTACTGCTTGACCAGACAGGATTTTTCAACGACACTTGCCGGCAGTGGATATCGATATTTCCAACCTCGAAGCCAAAGTCGAGCGCGTCGCTGCCTTCTGCGAAGAGTTGCGCGCGGAAAATCACGCCCTGCGCGAGCGTCTTGCCGACCTCGAGCGTGAGAAGGATGCGCTGGCCGCGCGCATGACCACGGCGCGCGAGCGTATCGAGACGATCATGGACAAGCTGCCTGCCGAATGAGCGCCGCCAACACCATCGATATCGAACTGCGCGGCAAGGAATACCGCGTCGCCTGCGCGCCCGAGGAGAAGGAAGACCTGCTCGCCGTGGTCGCCTTTCTCGAATGGAAAATGGGCGAGATCGCCAAGCAGACCAAGAGCACCGGCGAGCGCCTGGCGGTGATGACGGCGCTGAATCTTGCACACGAACTGATCAGCATCAAAGAACCTGCGACGACAATTGACGCGAAGGAAGCGCGGCGTAGAATCGCTTCCATGGAGGCGCGTCTGGATGCAGTTCTGGCTCCGCAAGAAGAGCTTTTCTAGGCCGCCCGCACAGTTTCCCTGCGGTGTTCGTTAAGGTCGTAATTCCTTTGAACCAATGTCTTCGTGACACGGTCGCCGACCATAGACGCCGCTGTTGTGAGCATCCCTAGCCGGATGCACCTGATGCGGCAGGAACGCGACCCCCCTGAACCC
>JACRIZ010000033.1 GCA_016235765.1 Rhodocyclales bacterium
AGCCGGCCGACGCGGACGGTGCCGCAATCCATACCAGCAATCAGGAATTTCTCATGCAGACTCAGGAAAACACGGGCGCCAGCGCCTTGGAACGCCGTATCGACATGGCCATCACCAAGGCCGACATCGACAAGGAAGTGGCGCAACGCCTGCGCCACATCTCGAAGACGGTCAAGATGGCGGGCTTCCGCCCGGGCAAGGTGCCGATGAACCTGGTCGCGCAACAGTACGGCCCCCAGGCCCATTCCGAAGCCCTCGGCGCTGCGGTCGAGAAGGCCTTTGGCGAGCAGGTGCGCAGCCAGAACCTGCGCGTCGCCGGCTATCCGCGCATCGAGCCGAAGGCTGCGGCCAGCGAGGCGCAGATGGAATTCACCGCCGTCTTCGAGGTTTACCCCGAGGTCAAGCTCGGTGACGTCTCCGGCGCCAGCGTCGAACGCGCCACCCTGACGGTCGGCGATGCCGAGGTCGACAAGACCATCGACGTGCTGCGCAAGCAGCGCACCACCTATGTCGCCGCGGACCGCCCGGCCGCCAAGGGCGACCGCCTGACGATCGACTTTACCGGCCGCAAGAACGGCGAGGAGTTTCCGGGCGGCAAGGCAGTCGATTTCCCGGTCATGCTCGGCGCCGGCATGATGCTGCCCGACTTCGAAAACGCCCTGGAAGGCATGAAGGAAGGCGAGAGCAAGACTTTCGACGTCACCTTTCCGGCGGACTACCACGCCGCCGACCTGGCGGGCCAACAGGTCCAGTTCGACGCCACTTGCAAGAAGCTCGAGGGTCCGCAACTGCCTGAATTGGATGCCGATTTCGCGCGTGCCCTGGGCGTCAAGGACGGCGATCTGGCCAAGATGCGCGACGAGGTGAAGGCCAACCTGGAGCGCGAGGTCAAGAAACGCCTGATGGCGCGGGTCAAGAATCAAGTGATGGACGCCCTGCTGGCGGTCAACAGCATCGAGGTGCCGAAGGCACTGGTCGATGCGGAAGCCCAGCAGATGGCCGAGAACGCGCTCAAGGACATGCAGGCGCGCGGCATGGACGCCAAGAATATGCCGGTCGAGGCATCCTGGTTCACCGACCAGGCCGTGCGCCGCGTCAAGCTGGGCCTGGTGCTGGCCGAGCTGGTCAAGGAGAAGGACCTGCACGCCAAGCCGGAGCAGGTGCGCGCCATCGTCGAAGACTATGCCCAGACCTTCGAGGACCCGAAGGAGGTCGTGCGGTGGTACTACAGCCAGCCGCAACGCCTGGCCGAAGCCGAGGCGCTGGCTCTCGAGAACAACGTGGTCGAGTGGATGCTGGCCAACGCCAAGGCGGTCGACAAGGCGGTGTCCTTTGACGAACTGATGGGTAATGCGGCATGATGCGTTCGAGCAGCGCCGGAAACTTCGATCAAGAGATGAACAAGACCTTCGAGCCACAGGACATCGGTTTGATTCCGATGGTCGTCGAGACCAGCGGACGGGGCGAACGCGCCTACGACATCTACTCGCGCCTGCTCAAGGAGCGCGTGGTGTTCCTGGTCGGTCCGGTCAATGACATGACCGCCAACCTGGTGGTGGCGCAGATGCTGTTCCTGGAGTCGGAGAATCCCGACAAGGACATCCACTTCTATATAAACTCGCCGGGCGGCGCAGTGACGGCGGGCATGGCCATCTACGACACCATGCAGTTCGTCAAGCCGGACGTGTCCACGTTGTGCATCGGCCAGGCGGCGTCGATGGGTGCGTTCCTGCTGGCTGCCGGCGCCAAGGGCAAGCGCTTCTGCCTGCCCAACTCGCGGATCATGATCCACCAGCCCTTGGGCGGCTTCCAGGGGCAGGCTTCGGACATCGAGATCCACGCCAAGGAAATCCTGTTCCTTAAGCAGCGACTGAACGAGATGCTGGCCCATCACACCGGCCAGTCGATCGAGCGTATCGAGCGCGATACCGATCGCGACAACTTCCTTTCCGCCGCCGGCGCCGTCGAGTACGGCCTGGTGGACAAGGTGCTGAACAAGCGCGGCGAAGCCTGACTAGCGGACCGACGATTGGGGAACGGCGATGGCTGAAAAGAAGACGACCGACAAGCTCTTGTACTGCTCCTTCTGCGGCAAGAGCCAGCACGAGGTCAA
>JACRIZ010000030.1 GCA_016235765.1 Rhodocyclales bacterium
CAGAGTCCCCTTCGCTGTAACCAAACGATTGCAACGAAGCGTTCTTATCAAGCCATTCGCCAAAAAGATTGCTGATGGTTCGCCAATCCTCACCATTGTTCGCGGAGATATACCAGTGAGTAATCATGAGCCTTCTAACGTAGAGGTGACCGGCGCTGCGCGGCTTCATCGCGCAGCGTCCAGAGAGCGAAGCGAACGGGGTCGACCGCCGGGTTGGGCATCAGTCGGCGCATATTGAGATTACCTTCCCGTCTTGAAGATAGCTCACACAGCCGAACATTGGGTAGTGCGAGGAGCACTTTCCTTGAATGTCCGAAGCATGCCGCGACGTACCATTTGGCACTACGCAGTACCCCTCGCAATCTTCCGGATTGCGACAGGTCTTTCCAACGTCAGTGGTTTGCAGCGTGCATTGCGGCGGATACGGGTTGCCAAGAATACCAACGGTACCCCAACGACCGTGCCGAGCAACACACTCACTTTCCGTTGTCGGAAGATCCTTCTTCCAGCGAACGGTAGGCACTTGTGCCAGCACCATGACTGGAACGATAAGTAGCGTGGCGCAAACGCTTCGGAGCAAGGGATTCATGATGCCCAACGTGTTTTCGGGAGCAGTTTTGCTGCATAACTTCGGCGGCTGCTCCCTAACTTGGCGCCTGCAGCGGGTGAAAGATTGTCTTGCAATCGGGATTGGATGTGTCTAAGCTGTATGCACATACAGTACTAAATGACCATGAAAAGCGGCAGCCAGAATTTTCCTCCGCTGACGTCCGTGAAGGTGCTCGATCAACTGCGCGAGCGCATTCGCTATATGCATTACAGCATACGCACGGAGGAAACTTATGTCTATTGGGTGCGGTTGTTCATTCGTTTTCATGGTCGCCGCCATCCGGCCACGCTGAGCGGTTCTGATGTGGAAGCATTCCTTTCCTGGCTGGCCAATACCCGGAAGGTTGCCGTTTCGACTCACAAGCAGGCGCTGGCAGCCTTGCTCTTTTTCTATGGCAAGGTGCTGGGCGCAGAGTTGCCCTGGATGAAGGAGATTGGGCGGCCGCAGGTTAAGCGGCGCCTTCCGGTCGTACTGTCGGTTGGCGAGATTGGGCGAATCCTGGCCTTGATGGAGGGCGAGCATCGGTTGTTCGCCGAACTGCTGTATGGCACCGGGCTGCGTATTACCGAAGGGCTGCAGTTGCGTGTCAAGGACATCGACTTCGAGCGCGGCGCGATCATCGTGCGCGAAGGCAAGGGCGGCAAGGATCGCATCGTGATGCTGCCGCAAAGGCTTCGTTCCGGGCTGCGGGAGCAACTGGCGCGTGGGCGGGTGCTGTGGGATGCCGATCAGGCGGCCGGGCGTGCCGGTGTGGAAATGCCCGATGCGCTGGATCGCAAGTATCCCCGCGCCGGTGAATCGTGGACATGGTTCTGGGTGTTTCCTCAGGCGGATCATTCGGTCGATCCGCGCACGGGCGTGGTGCGGCGGCACCACATGTACGACCAGACCTTTCAGCGCGCATTCAAGCGGGCGGTGGCGCGTGCCGGGCTCGCCAAGCCGGCCACGCCGCATACCTTGCGCCACTCCTTCGCCACGCATCTGCTGGAAGGCGGTTACGACATCCGCACGGTGCAGGAACTGCTCGGGCATTCGGATGTTTCGACGACCATGATCTACACGCATGTGCTCAACCGCGGCGGACGCAGGGTGGTGAGCCCGCTCGATAGGGTATCTCCCGACATTGCCGGTCGGGCGTCGATGTCATATAGTGTGTAGATGTTATATAAAGGATACACATCATGAGAACCAACATCGTGATTGATGACAAGCTGATGCGGGACACCCTTCGGGCGACCGGAGTCAAGACCAAGCGGGAAGTGGTTGAACTCGGCTTGCGCGCCTTGCTGAGGTTGCGGCAGCAGGAAGAAATTCGCGGTTTCCGCGGCATGCTCGACTGGCAGGGCGACCTCGATGCGATGAGGACCGACAGGTGATCCTTGTCGATTCCAGCGTCTGGATCGACTACTTCCGGGGTACCGCAACGCCGGAAGCCGAAAGGCTGGATGCCCTGCTCGGCACCGAGCCGATCGCGACGGGCGACCTGATCCTGACCGAAGTGTTGCAGGGTTTCGTCGCCGAACGCGATTTCAACCAGGCCAGGAAGCTGATGATGTCGCTGGTGATCGTGGATATCGGCGGCCGGGAAATTGCCGTTCAGGCCGCGCGGAATTTTCGTTCCTTGCGTGCGCTTGGCGTGACGGTGCGCAAGACCATCGACGCGATCATCGCCACGCGCTGCATAGAGAACAGGCTGCCTCTTCTCTACAGCGACAGGGATTTCGATCCCTTCGTAAGGCACCTCGGCCTGCGTTCCGCTTAGCCGGACGCGGGCGCTTCGGCGCTAAATAGCATTGTATTTATATATTGCCTGTGGAATAATGCAAGGATACGTACTTCTTTGGCGTTCTGCTCCGTGGCCATGTTTCCCCGTCTAGCCGCCGGTCGTTTGCGTGATCTTGCCGCACAGTTTCCCGCCGTGCTGATTCTCGGTGCGCGCCAGGTCGGCAAGACGACGCTGGCCCGTGCAACTTTTCCTGACCATGCCTACATCGATCTGGAAACACCCCGGCTACGCGAGCTGTTTGCGGAGGATGCGGCTTTCCAGATTCAATCGCGTGCCGCCGGGGGCTTGATTCTCGACGAGGCACAAGCGGTACCGCAGGTGTTTGCCGCTTTGCGGGGCATCATAGACGCCGACCGGCAGCGGCGCGGCGGATTTGTGTTGCTGGGTTCCGCGCAGCCGGATCTGGTGCGCGGGGTTTCGGAATCGCTGGCCGGACGCGTCGGTGTTCTCGAACTGGATCCTTTGACGGCTGTGGAAGCAACCGGCGGTCCGGCGCCGCTGCCCTGGCAGCGCTTGTGGCTGGCAGGCGGTTTCCCCGATGCCGTCGCGGGCGATTTTCGGGAATGGCAGGAGGCGTATCTGCGTACTTATGTCGAGCGCGATCTGCCGCAGTTGGGAGTCGACGCCGAGCCGTTGTTCACTCGACGGCTTCTCACCATGCTGGCGCACCAGCAGGGCGGGTTGCTGAATGTCGCCGCGCTGGCCAATGCCCTGGGCGTTAGCCATGGCCGGGTCAGCCGGACCATCGACATCTTCGAGCAGACTTTTCTGCTGCGCCGTTTGTTGCCCTATTTCCGCAATGTCGGCAAGCGCCTGACCAAGTCGCCCAAGGCCTATTTGCGCGACACCGGTTTGCTGCACCATCTTCTTAACATCGGCTCCATGGCCGAACTCGATGCGCATCCGGTACGCGGCGCCAGTTGGGAGACTTTCGTCACCGAAGACTTCCTGCGCCGGGAACGCCTGGCCCGGCCGTTCAGCCAGCCATTCTTCTGGCGCACGGCGGCAGGGGCCGAGGTTGACCTGTTGTTTCAGCGCGGCGATGCAATGAGCGCGGTGGAGGTGAAGGCGGGAGTCGGCACCTTGAGACAGGCGCGGCACCTTGGCGAAGCGCTGGTCGACATTGGTGCGCCGGCGGGCTGGATCGTCGATCAGGGCGAAGGTGAAGAAGTGCTCAACGCCTCGGTGCGCCGGCGCGGCTTTGCTACCGATGTGGATTGGTTGCCGACGTGAGGCTTCATGCTTCCCGACTACGTCGAACTCCACTGCTGCACCAACTTCAGCTTCCTGCGCGGGGCTTCGCATGCTGAGGAACTGGTGGCGCGGGCGGCGGAGCTGGGCTATGCGGCGCTGGCGATCACCGACGAGTGCTCGCTGGCGGGCGTGGTGCGGGCGCACGTGGCGGCGAAGGAGCTTGGCCTCAAGCTGATCGTCGGCAGCGAGATCGCGCTGGCCGATGGCATGCGGCTGGTGCTGCTGGCGCAGAACCGAGCGGGCTACGGCAACCTGTCGGCGCTGATCACGCTCGGTCGCAGGCGTACCACGAAGGCTGACTTCTGTCTCACACGCAAGGATATTGACTGGGGTGTGCCGGACTGCCTGTGCCTGTGGCTGGCGACGCCCGAGTCGACGCAGACCGACGCCGACTGGCTGGCGGCGCGCTTTCCGGAGCGCTGCTGGGTTGCTTACGAACGCTTCCTGCAACCCGACGATGCGGATCGTCTTGCGCACCTGCGGACGCTGGGCCTGCCGCTGGTGGCGGCGGGCGACGTGCATATGCATGTGCGGGCGCGCCGGCCCTTGCAGGATGCGCTCACCGCACTGAGGCTGAAGACGACCGTCGATGCCGCCGGCCAGGCGCTGTTCCCCAACGGCGAGCGGCATTTGCGCTCGCGACTGGCGCTCGGCCGGCTCTATCCGTCCGAGCTGCTCGCCGAGACGCTGCAGATCGCGGCGCGGTGCGACTTCTCGCTGGCCGAACTGCGCTACGAGTATCCGGAGGAGATCGTGCCGCACGGCGAGACGCCGGCCTCCTACCTGCGCGCCGAGGTGGAGCAGGGGCTGGCCGTGCGCTATCCGCAGGGCGTGGCCGACAAGGTGCGCGGCCAGATCGAGCACGAACTGAAACTGATCGGCGAGCTGCAGTACGAGGCCTATTTCCTGACCGTCTACGACATCGTCGCCTTTGCGCGCGGCCAGCACATCCTCTGCCAGGGGCGCGGCTCGGCGGCCAACTCGGCGGTCTGCTACGCGCTGGGCATCACCGAGGTCGACCCGGCGCGCTCCAGCATGCTCTTCGAGCGCTTCATGTCGAAGGAGCGCAACGAGCCGCCCGACATCGACGTCGATTTCGAGCACCGGCGCCGCGAGGAGGTGATCCAGTACATCTATGGCAAGTACGGCCGCGCCCGGGCAGCGCTGACGGCGACGGTGATCAGCTATCGCAGCCGTTCGGCGCTGCGCGATGCCGGGCGGGCGCTGGGCTTTCCGCTCGAGGCCATCGCTGCGCTGTCGGAGAACCTGGCCTGGTGGGACCAGCCGGACACCTGGCCGGAGCGCATGGCGGCGGCCGGTCTCGACGCGGCCAGCCCGCGCGTGAGGAAGTGGCTGTGGCTGGCGCAGCAGTTGAAGGGCTTTCCGCGCCACCTCTCGCAGCATGTCGGCGGCTTCGTCATATCGCGCGGCCGGCTCGACCGCCTGGTGCCGATCGAGAACGCGCGCATGGAAGACCGCAGCATCATCCAGTGGGACAAGGACGACATCGATGCGCTGGGTCTGCTCAAGGTCGATGTGCTGGCGCTGGGCATGCTCTCGGCCATACGACGAGCGCTGGACCTGATCGGCCAGCGCCGGGGCGCGCGCTTCCGCATGCAGGACATTCCGGCCGAGGATGCGGCGGTGTACGACATGCTTTGCCATGGCGATTCGATCGGCGTCTTCCAGGTCGAGTCGCGGGCGCAGACGGCCATGCTGCCGCGCCTCAAGCCGCGGCGCTTCTACGACCTGGTGGTCGAGGTGGCCATCGTCCGGCCGGGGCCCATCCAGGGCAACATGGTGCATCCGTATCTGCGGCGGCGGCAGGGGCTGGAGCCGGTGAGCTATCCCTCCGAGGCGGTGCGCGGCGTGCTCGAACGTACGCTGGGTGTGCCCATCTTCCAGGAGCAGGCGATGCAACTGGCCATCGTCGCCGCCGGCTTCACGCCGGGCGAGGCCGACCAGTTGCGGCGCGCCATGGCCGCCTGGAAGCGCAAAGGCGGTCTCGGGCCGTTCCGCGACAAGCTGCTCGCCGGCATGGCTCAAAGGGGCTATGCGGCCGAGTTCGCCGAGAACCTCTACAAGCAGATCGAGGGCTTCGGCGACTACGGCTTTCCTGAGTCGCATGCCGCCAGCTTCGCGCTGCTGGTCTATGTTTCGGCCTGGCTGAAGCGCCATGAGCCGGCGGCCTTCCTGGTCGGCCTGCTCAACAGCCAGCCGATGGGCTTCTATTCGGCCTCGCAACTGGTGCAGGATGCGCGTCGCCACGGTGTCGAGGTGTTGCCGCCGGATGTGACGGTGAGCGGGTGGGAGACGACGCTGGAAAACCAAGATCGATTTACCACCAAGTGCACCAAGAACACCAAGGAAAACAATGAAAAGGTTCTCTTGGTGCCCTTGGTGCACTTGGTGGTGAAAGATGTTGTTCGTCTCGGCCTGCACATGATCAAGGGCCTCGGTCAGGCGGCGGGGGAACGGGTCGCCGCCGTGCGCGGGCAGTGCGCCGGCGTTGCCGACCTCGCCCGGCGGGCGGCGCTGGACCGGGACGACCTGGAGGCGCTGGCGGCGGGCGGGGCGCTCAAGGCCCTGGCCGGCCATCGCTTCGGCGCTGCGTGGGAAGCGGCGGCGGTGTCGACCCGGCGCGACCTGCTCGATGCCGCACCGGTCGCCGAGGCGGCGCCCGCCTTGCCGGTGCCGACCGAGGGCGCCGACCTGGTGGCCGATTACGCCAGCCTCGGCCTGACGCTGGGTCGCCATCCGATGAGCTTGCTGAGAGAGCACCTGGACAGGCGTTACGCCACGGCTGACTTTTTGCGGCGCATGGCGCACAACGCGCCGGCGCGCTGCGTCGGCTTCGTGACCTGCCGTCAGCGGCCGGGCACCGCCAGCGGCGTGGTCTTCCTGACCCTCGAGGACGAAACCGGTCTGGCCAACATCATCGTGCACCCGAAGCTGGTCGAGCGGCAGCGCGCGGAACTGCTCGGCGCCAGCCTGCTGGGCGTGCTCGGCGTGCTGCAGCGGGAAGGCGAGGTGGTGCACCTGCTGGCCAAACGCCTGGTCGACCACAGTGCGCTGCTGGGACGGCTGACGGTGGCGAGTCGCGATTTCTGCTGAGTGCGCGGGCTATACTAGGCTTCTGACATTAGCCTTCCCGCCACCGATGTTCGAAATCGTTTCCACCCTGGACCTGCGGCCCGGCATGTTCGTCGCCGAGCTTGACCGTCCCTGGTTGGAGTCGCCATTCCTGCTGCAGGGCTTCCTCATCGAGGAGGAGGAGCAGATCGCCACCCTGCGCGACCTGTGCCGCTTCGTCACCGTCGACCGCGTCCGCTCGATCGGCAGCGAATACCGCCCGGACGAGTTGTTCGTGCCGGAGAAACGCACGTTGATGAAGTCCGCGGTCCAGATCGTCCAGTACCAGAGCAAGAAGAAGCTGAAGCTGCCGCCGCTGGCGGTCAGCGAGGTGCGCGCGGTGGGGCGCCACAAGTTTCCGGCCGTCGCCTATGTCGACGAGATTCGCATCGAAGACGAACTGCCCGCCGCCAAGGCGAGCTACGAGAGCGCACAGGACCTGCTCGAAGACATCGGCGAGCAGGTGTCGGCCGGCAAGGTGCCGGACGTCGAGCACGTCGAGCGCACCGTGGACGGCCTGGTCGAATGCGTGGTGCGCAACTCCGACGCGCTGCTCTGGATGTCCAAGCTCAAGCGCAGCGACAACGAGACCTACGACCACGCCCTGAGCGTTTCCATCCACCTGATGGCCTTCGGTCGCGCCCTCGGCCTGGCGCCCGACGACCTGCACCACCTCGGCATGGGCGGGCTGCTCAAGGACATCGGCTTCATCACCCTGCCCGCCGAACTGATCCACAAGCCGGGCGGGCTGACACCGGCCGAGCGGGCCAGGATGCGTCAGCACGTGCAGATCGGCTGCGAACTGCTGTCGCGGGACTTCTCGATGCCGGAAACGGTGTTCGACATCATCGTCAAGCACCACGAGCGCATCGACGGCAGCGGTTACCCGACGCACCTGACCGGCGAGGAGATCGGCCTCTTTCCGGAGATGGCCGGCCTGGTCGACAGTTACTGCGCGATGTCTTATCCGCGCGCCTTCCGGCCGGCGCGCAATCCGCAATGGGTGATCGACGAAATCAACTCGATGCGAGACGAGCGCTTCAACGCCTCGGTGATCGACGAGTTCGTCCAGTTCGTCGGCCTCTATCCGATCGGCACCCTGGTCGAGCTCAACAGCGGCGAGGTGGCCGTGGTCTATGAGCAGAACCGGGTCCGTCGCCTCAAGCCGCGAGTCATGGTCCTGCTCGGCCCGGACAAGACGCGCAACCTGTCGCCGGGCATCGTCAACCTGCTCAGCGATCCCCTGGTCCGGGAGGGCTTGCCCTACCGCATCGTGCGCGTCCTGCCGGCCGGCTCCTTCGGCCTCGACCCCAAGGAGTTCTACTTTTGATCACCCGGCAGCTCGCGGACGGTTTGGGCATGGGTTCGGCGGCGCTGGCGGCGGTCGAGACGGCCGCCGACCGGCTGCCGCGCTACGGGCTGGATATTCGTACGCGCTCCGCCTTGCGCGCCTGTTTCCGCGGCGCCAACGACGGGGCGGGCGGGCGCGGCAAGGCGCTGTTCGAGATCCTGGCTGCGGTCGATCCGCACAGTACGGCCGATACCGCCGCCATGCGGCATTTCCTGGACATGTTCGCCGAGCTGCCGGAGGCCGATTTCGCACCGGAATGGCTCGATCGCATCGTGACATCGTGGCGCCTCCTGCGCGCTTCCGGTTGCAGCGAGGACCTGCCCCTGCGGGCCGCGCAAGCGCTGGTGGTATTCGGCAGCCGCGAACTGCTGGGCGCTCGCCAGTCGCTGTCGACGCTGGAAGTCGAGATCCTCACCGCACTGTCGGCAGGCGGCCTGGCGGTCGCCGACCTGATGTTGCGGGCGACCCGCAAGGACGCGAGCGCGGCGGTGGTCGACGGCCTGACCCACATCGGCGCCGGCGACGTGCTGGTCGGCCGCTTGCTGACGGTGCTGAAGGCTGCCGAAGGCAGGGTGGTCGGCCTGCTGATGGTGCGCCTGCGGCTCCAGTCGGGTGCCCTGACGCTAGGGCGCGACCAGCGTGACGCGCTGGTCGATGCCGCCATGGACCGCATCCGCGGTGTCGTCCGCGAAGCGGACGTCATCGTGCGCACCGAATTGCATGCCTTCGCGGTGATCCTGCCGGAGCTGCAGACGCAAGCGCAGGTGCAACTCGCGGCGGCCAAGGTGGCGCAGGTCCTCGAGCACCCGCTGGCGGTACACGGCACGGTGATGCGCGCTAATTTCCTGATCGGTGCCGTCTGGGCGCCGACGCATGGCGATGCCCCGGAAGAACTGATCCGCTGCGCGGACATTGCCGTCGAGGCGGCGCGCCGCGAAGAGCGTCCGGTGGTGCTGTTCGACGACGGCATGCTGGCCTCGGCCCGGCACGAAGCCATGATCGAAAAGGAATTCATGCTGGCCATGGAGAATGGCCAACTGGCCATCCACGTCCAGCCGCAGGTTGACCTGGCCACGCGCCGCTGTATCGGCGGCGAACTGCTGCTGCGCTGGACCGACAGCCTGGGCAATGCCGTTTCGCCATCGACCATCCCGGAGGTCGCGCAGCGCATCGGCGCGGCGGCGCAGTTGACGCGCTGGCTGGTGTTCGGCGCCTGTCGGACGCTCAGCGAGTTGATCAAGGCCGGCGTGGACATGCAGTTGAGCGTGAACCTGATGGCCCGCGACCTGATGGACGAGGAGTTGCCCCTGCTGGTCGATCAGGCCATCAAGTTCTGGCGCGTGCCGCCCCAGAAGCTGATGTTCGAGTTGATCGAAAGCGCGGTGCTGGAGGACCCCGGCGTCGGCGCCTCGGTCATGCATCGCCTGATCGAACTCGGCGTCTCGACGTCGATCGACGACTTCGGCATCGGCTATTCGTCGATCCTCTACCTGCGCCGCCTGCCGCTCGACGAGCTGAAGATCGACAAGGCGTTCGTGGACGTGCTGTTCCACTCCAGCGAGGACAAGGAGATCGTGGCGACGCTGATCCGCCTGGCCCATGGCCTCGGCCTGCACGTCGTCGCCGAGGGCGTCGAGGACGAGCGGACCATGGACCTCCTGCAGGAGATGGGCTGCGACCGGGCCCAGGGTTACTGGATCGCCCGGGCCATGCCGGCAGCCGAGCTGCCGGGCTGGTTCGAACGCTGGAACCGGCGCTGCGCCCGACCCTAGCCGCCCGTGGCGAGATCGAAGCAGGCGCCGGCGTCCACGGCGAGCGCATCGGCCAGCAGGGGCAGCACGGCGCGCAATTCCCCCGCCAGCGTCCAGGGCGGATTGACGACGAACATGCCGCTGCCGTGCATGCCGAAGCCATCCGCGGCGGGGGATTGCACCGTGAGCCTCGCATCCAGCCATTTCGGCGCCAGTTTCCTGAGCTTTTCCGGCAGTTCGCGCGTATCGCCGCGCTGCAGTTGGGGGTACCAGACCGCGAAGGTGCCGGTGGCGAACCGGGAGAGTCCTTCCTTGAGGGTCGCGACGACGCGCAGGTAGTCGCGTTTGTCCTCGTAGGCGGGGTCGATCAGCACCAGGCCGCGCCGCGGCGGCGGCGGCAACACCGACTTGA
Source organism: Rhodocyclales bacterium (assembly GCA_016235765.1). Lineage (GTDB taxonomy): Bacteria > Pseudomonadota > Gammaproteobacteria > Burkholderiales > Rhodocyclaceae > Fen-999. The sequence goes on from JACRIZ010000030.1 coordinate 10,297, forward strand.
GCTCATGGAAGCCGTCGGCCTGGCGGATGGCGACGCGCGCACCGGCCTTGGCGAAGGTCTTCTCCAGCAGGCGGATGTCGGTGCCGTGCAGCTCGAACAGGCGCAGGCGGTCGTCGGCACGCATCAGTTCGTAGGCCAGCCAGGGCGAGCCCGGATAGTGGCGCAGGCGGCCGTCCGAGTTCATGCCGCGCACCTGGGCCAGGTAGTCGGCCAGCAGGGGCGGCAGGTCGTTGCGCGACCACAGCCGGCCGATGCCGCCCGCGAATTCGGCGTTCTTCATGGCGTGCTCGGAATCGAGCAGGTAGCGGCCGGCGCCCGCGTGGGTGTCGACGAACCAGTAGGGCTTGTCCTTCTGGTTCAGGTAGCGCAGCAGTTGCACCAGGATGCAATGCTTGAGCACGTCGGCGTGGTTGCCGGCGTGGAAGGCGTGGCGGTAGCTGAGCATGGTGGCAGTAGAATCGGCAGCCATGAATGATACGCAGGGTGTACGCATTTCCAAACTCATGGCCGAGCGCGGCCTTTGTTCGCGCCGCGAGGCCGATGCCTACATCGAACGCGGGCTGGTGTTCGTCAATGGCGAGCGCATCACGCAACTGGGCACGCGCGCGGCGCCCGACGCGACGATCACCCTGGCCGGCGAGGCGCGGGCCAACCAGGCCAACCAGGTCACCATCCTGCTGCACAAGCCGGTCGGCTACGTATCGGGGCAGGCCGAGGACGGCTACCAGCCGGCGGTGGTGCTGGTGGCCGCGCGCAGCCAGTGGGCCGAGGATCGGGGCCGGCGCTTCCAGGCAAGCCACCTCAAGGGGCTCGCCCCCGCCGGCCGCCTCGACATCGACTCGACCGGTCTGCTGGTCCTCACCCAGGACGGCCGCGTCGCCCGGCAACTGATCGGCGAGGATTCCGGGGTCGAAAAGGAATATCTGGTGCGCGTCGACGGCAAGCTCGACGAACGCGGCCTGGCGCTGCTCAACCACGGTCTGGCGCTCGACGGCAAGCAACTGCGGCCGGCACGCGTCGAGCGGCTGAACGAAGACCAGTTGCGCTTCATACTCAAGGAAGGCCGCAAGCGCCAGATCCGCCGCATGTGCGAACTGGTCGGGCTGCGCGTGACCGGCCTGAAACGGGTGCGCATCGGGCGCGTGCGCCTGGGCGACCTGCCGCTCGGGCAATGGCGCTACCTACGGGAAGGGGAGAAGTTCTGATGGCCAATGAAACCGTCGCATCCGCACTGCCGGCCGGTATCACGCCGAGCGCCATCGTCAAGTACCTCGAGCAGTTCGTGATCGGCCAGGACGAGGCCAAGAAGACGCTGGCGGTCGCCGTTTACGCCCACTACCGCAAGGTCGGGCGGGCGCGCAGCGATACTGCGACTACCACCAAGAGCAACGTCCTGCTGATTGGTCCGACCGGTACCGGCAAGACGCTGATGTGCGAGACCCTGTCGCGCATCATCGAAGTGCCCTTCGTCACGGCCGACGCGCCGTCGCTGGCGCAGACCGAATACGTCGGCGACGAGATCGAGGCCATGCTGGAACGGCTGGTCGACAAGGCGGACGGCGACATGGCCCGGGCTCGGCGCGGCATCGTCTTCATCGATGAGGTCGACAAGCTCAAGGCCATCAGCAACCAGGCGCGCGGCGCCAGCGGCGAGGCGGTGCAGAATGCCCTGCTCAAGATCATGGAGGGCGCGCCGGTCAAGCTGCGCGACGGGCGCTACATCGATACCACCGACGTCCTGTTCATCTGCGGCGGCGCCTTTGTCGGCCTGGACCAGATCCTGACCCGCACCCATTCCTTCGGCTTCATCGCCACCTCCGAGGACGACAACCAGCGCATCCTCGATCGCCTCAATGCCCGGGTCAAGCCGACCGACTTGTTCGAATTCGGCCTGATTCCCGAGTTCGCCGGCCGGCTGCCGGTAGTGACGCGCCTGCGCGAATTGTCGCGCGAGATGCTGATGCAGATTCTGACCGAGCCGCGCGACGCCATCTGCCGCCAGTTCCAGGAGCTGTTCCGCGCCGAAGGGGTCGAATTGGTCGTCGAGCCGCTGGTGGTCGGCCAGATTGCCGACCTGGCGATCGAATACAAGATCGGGGCACGCAGCCTGCGCGGCATCTTCGAGGAAATGATCACCCCGGCGCTGTACGTCGTGCCCGACCGCAAGGACATCCGCAAGGTCGTCTTCCACTCCCTGTTCGAGGACGCCGACTTCGTCTGCGGGTAGAATGCGCGCCAATCCTTCCTGAGAGCCGAGCATGTTCGATAGCGTTCGCAACAACAAGAAGATCGTCCAGATCATCCTTGCCCTGATCATCCTGCCGTTCGCCTTCTGGGGCGTCGAGTCCTATATCGGCAACATGGGCGGCGGCAAGGATGTGGCCAGCGTCGGCGACAGCAAGATTTCGCTGGCGGAATTCCAGGAGGCGCTGCGCGAGCAGCAGGACCGGCTGCGGCCGACCCTGGGCGGGCGCGATCCGGCCCTGCTGGAAAGCCCGGAATTGCGCCGGGCGGTGCTCGACAACCTGGTCCAGCGCCGGCTGCTCGACCTGCACGCCGGCGGCATGAAGCTGGCGGTCAGCAACGAGCAACTGGTCGGCTTCATCGCCTCGGTGCCGCAATTGCAGGAGGACGGCAAGTTTTCGCCGCAACGCTACGAGCAATTGATCGCTGCGCAGGGCAAGAGCAAGTCCCGCTTCGAGTATGAGGTCAGGCACGACATGACCATCCAGCAGGCGATTGCGGCCATCGGCAATGCCTCCCTGGCGGGCCGCACTACGGCCGACCGCTGGCTGGCCGCGCAGCTCGAGGAACGCGAGGTCAGCGACGTCGTGTTGCGCGCCGATGCCTTCGTTGCGCAGGTGAAGCCGGCCCCGGACGCCATCAAGGCCTACTACGAGGCCAACACGAAGAAGTTCGAGCTGCCCGAGCAGTTGCGGGCCGAATTCGTGATCCTGAGCCGGGACCGCTTGATCGAACAGACCGCAGTCAGCGACGAGGAGGTCAAGGCCTGGTATGCCGGCCACCCCGAGCGCTACAAGCAGCCCGAAGAGCGTCGTGCCAGCCATGTGCTGATCGCCGTTGGCGCCAAGGCTTCGGACGACGAACTGAAGGCCGCCGAAGCCAAGGCCGCCGACGTGCTGGCCCAGGCAAAGAAGTCGCCGGGCGACTTTGCCCGGCTGGCCAAGCAGTATTCGCAGGACCCGGGGTCAGCGCCGAAGGGAGGCGACCTCGAATGGTTCGGACGCGGCGCGATGGTCAAGGCTTTCGAGGATGCAGCGTTCTCGATGAAGGAGGGGCAGGTGTCGGACGTGGTGCGTTCCGACTTCGGCCTCCACGTCATCAAGCTGACCGGCATCCGCGCCGAGCGCAGCCGACCGCTGGAAGAAGTACGGGCCGAGATCGCCGCGGAGTTGAAGGCCGCGACGGCGGCCGGCAAGTATGCCGAGATAGCCGAAGGCTTCAGCAACACGGTCTATGAGCAGCCGGACAGCCTGGCGCCGGCGGCGGAGAAGTACAAGCTGACGATCCAGAAGAGCGACTGGCTGCGCAAGGGCGCTGCCGCACCGGGGCCGCTGGCCAATGCCAAGCTGATGGCGGCGCTGTTCTCGGACGATGCCATCAAGAACAAGCGCAATACCGAGGCCGTCGAGGTGGCGCCCAACGTGCTGGTTTCGGCGCGCGTCCTCGAGTACAAGCCGGCGGCGCAGCAACCGCTGGAGACCGTCGAACCGACCATCGCGAGATTCCTCGCGCATCAGGAGGCGGCCAAGCTGGCAGCCCAGGACGGCGAACAGAAGCTCGCCCGCCTGAACAAGGGCGAGAAGGTCGAGCTTGGCTGGAGCAAGCCGCATGCGGTGACCAGGGGTATGGCGGGCGAACTGCCGCCCGACGTCCTGCGGGCGATCTTCACGGCCGATACCGCCAAGTTGCCGGCCTATGCCGGCGTGCCGGGCGCCGGCGGCTACGTGCTGTTCCGCATTTCGCAGGTGAAGCCCTATGCCGCCGAGGGCGGCGACCCGCCGCAGGCGCGCGCCATGCGCGGTGAGTATGCCCGCCTGGTGGCTGAAGAGGAAATGGCCGGCTGGATCGCGTCGCTGCGGACGAAGTACCCGGTCGAGATCAACCAGACGGTCCTGGACAGCAAGGAAGAACGCTAGGGCCCGGCAGGCCGCAACCCCGCCCGGATCGGGCGGGGAATGGCGTCAGGCCGGCATCGGATCGGCGTTGCCCAGCGCGGTGGTGTTGAGGCCGCCGTCCACGTACATGATTTCGCCGGTAATGCCGCTCGCCAGGTCGGAGAGCATGAAGGCGGCGGCATTGCCGACTTCCTCGATGGTGACGTTGCGGCGCAGTGGCGCATGGTGCGCGTTGTAGGCCAGCAGCTTGCCGAAATTGCCGATGCCGGAGGCGGCCAGCGTCTTGATCGGGCCGGCCGAAATCGCGTTGGCGCGAATGCCCTGCGGGCCGAGGCAGAAGGCGAGATAGCGCGTCGCGGCCTCCAGGCTGGCCTTGGCCAGGCCCATGGTGTTGTAGTTGGGCATGGTGCGCTCGGCGCCGAGGTAAGTCAGCGCCAGCAGGGCCGGGTTGTTGCCCTTCAGCAGCATCGGCCGCGCGGCCTTGGCCAGCGCCGGATAGCTATAAGACGACACGTCGTGGGCGATGCGGAAGCTGTCGCGGGAAATGCCGTCGAGGAAGTCGCCTTCGATGGCTTCGGTGGGCGCATAGGCAATCGAATGCACCAGGCCGTCGAGGCCTTCCCAGCCCTTGCCGAGTTCGTCGAAGAGGGCGGTGATCTGCGCATCCTCGGCAACGTCGCAAGGGAAAACCAGGTGGCTGCCGAGTTCTTCGGCGAACTTGCTGACGCGCTCCTTGAAGCGGTCGTTCTGGTAGGTGAACGCCAGGCGCGCGCCTTCACGCTGGCACGCCTTGGCGATGCCGTAGGCGATCGAGCGGTTGGACAGCAGACCGGTAATCAGGATGCGTTTGCCGGCGAGAAAGCCCATTCTTGTTCCCCTCTCTGTTTGACGGCGCGGATTATAGCGGATGCAATAAACTTACCCATCATGACTGCTAAACGACAAGGGCCGCTGGCCGGCATCCGCATCCTGGAAATTGCCGGCATCGGGCCCGGACCGTTCGCCGGCATGTTGCTGGCCGACATGGGCGCCGAGGTGATCGTGGTCGAACGGCCCGGTGGCGCCGGTACCCTGAGCCTGGGTCGCAAGGCGATCTACAACCGCGGCAAGCAGTCGATTTGCGTCGACCTGAAGGCGCCGCGCGCCGCGGACCTGGTCCTGCGCCTCGTCGCGGGCAGCGACGCCCTGATCGAAGGCATGCGGCCGGGTGCCATGGAACGGCTAGGCCTGGGGCCGGAGGCCTGCCTGGCGCGCCAGCCGAAGCTCGTCTATGGCCGCATGACCGGCTGGGGCCAGGACGGACCCTGGGCCCCGTGCGCCGGGCACGACATCGACTACATCGCACTGTCGGGCGCCCTTTGGTACTCCGGTCAGGCAGGCGGGTCGCCCGTGGCCCCGCCGACGCTGGTCGGCGACCTGGGCGGCGGCGCCCTGTACCTCGCGCTTGGCATCCTGGCCGGCATTCTTCACGCGCGGGCGAGTGGCGAAGGCCAGGTGATCGATGCCGCCATCGTCGATGGCAGCGCCAACCTGATGAATCTGTTGCTGGCTTTTGCCGCCGGCGGCATGCCCATGGAGCGGGGCAAGGGCTGGATCGACGGTCCCTACTGGTATGGCACTTATCGCTGCGCCGATGGCCGCTACCTCGCGGTGGGGTCGATCGAGCCGCAGTTCCATGCCGAGTTCCTCCGCCGCCTCGGGCTCGACGGCGATCCGCTTCTTGCCCAGTCACTGGACGATTCGACCTGGGCGGCGGCGCGCGCCCGCCTGGCCGGCATCTTCGCGGCCGAACCGCAGGACCACTGGTGCCGAGTCTTCGATGGCAGCGATGCCTGCGTGGCGCCCGTGCTCGACCCCTACCAGGCTGCCGGGCACCCGCATCTCGCCGCACGCAGGGTGTATCAGACCCGCGATGGCGTACTGCAGGCTGCGCCGGCGCCGCGTTTCTCGGCCTTTCCCGATGCCGAGGTGGCGGAGGTTCCCGCGCCCGGCGGGGATTGGCGCGAGATCATGGGCACCGCCGGCATCGCCGCGGCCGAGGCCGATTCCTGGGTCGACGCGGGCGTGGTCAGGCCACCGGCGTAACCAGGATGGCCCGGAAGTCGTTCACGTTGGTGCGCGTCGGGCCGGTCAGGATCGAGTCGCCCAGTGCCGCGAAGAAGCCGTGGCCGTCGTTGTCGGCGAGGCGCTCGCGGGCATCGATCCCCAGTTGCCAGGCACGGGCCAGCGTGTCGGGCGTGACGATGGCGCCGGCGGTTTCCTCCTGTCCATCGACGCCGTCGGTGTCGCCGGCCAGCGCGTAGATGCCTGGTGCGCCGTCCAGCGCGACGGCCAGCGCCAGCAGGAACTCGACGTTGCGGCCGCCGCGGCCCTGGCCGCGCACGGTGACCGTGGTCTCGCCGCCGGACAGCAGCAGGCAGGGTGGCTGGAAGGGTTGTCCCCTGCGCGCCACCTGCAGGGCAATGGCGGCGAGCGTCTTGCCGACGTCGCGCGCTTCGCCTTCGATGCTGTCACCGAGGATATGCGTCGCGATACCGGCTGCCCTGGCAACGCCGGCTGCGGCCTCCAATGCCAGTTGCGGCGTGGCGATTATCCGGATTTCGCTTCCGGCCAGGCGTGGATCGTCGGGCTTGATGCTTTCCGCCAGGCCGTGCGCGAGCAAGTGGCGGACTGCGGCCGGAACCGGGATGCCGTAGCGATCGACGATGGCGAGGGCATCGGCGCAGGTGGTCGGATCGCCGACCGTCGGGCCGGAAGCGATATTGACCGGATCGTCGCCGGGCACGTCGGAGATGGTCAGCGTCAGTACGCGGGCGGGATGGCAGAGCGCCGCCAGGCGACCGCCCTTGATCGCCGAGACGTGGCGCCGCACGCAATTCATTTCCGAGATCGAGGCGCCGCTGGCGAGCAGGGCGCGGTTGAGCGCCTGCTTGTCGGCCAGCGCCAGGCCGGGCGCCGGCAAAGTCAGCAGCGACGATCCGCCGCCAGAAATCAGGCACAGCACCAGGTCGTCGGCCGTGAGATCGGCAACCAGCCGGCAGATGCGTTCGGTGGCGGCAATGCCGCTGGCATCGGGCACGGGGTGGGCCGCCTCGACGATCTCGATGCGACGGCAGCGCGCGCCATGGCCGTAGCGCGTGACGACGAGACCTTCGAGCTGGCCGGGCCAGTGCGTTTCGACGGCCTGCGCCATGGCGGCAGACGCCTTGCCGGCGCCGACCACGATCAGCCGGCCTTGCGGCGGCTGCGGCAGATGCCGCGGCAGGCAGCTCGACGGCTGCGCCGACGCGACCGCCGCGTCGAACAGATTGCGCAGAAAGGAAGGAATTGCCTGTGGGCTCATCGCATACCAGCCGGAAACCGCGCTAGTATCCCCTATCGCCGAAATTTGTTGGTGCCCAGGAGAGGACTCGAACCTCCACGGAGTTACCCGCTAGTACCTGAAACTAGTGCGTCTACCAATTCCGCCACCTGGGCAGGCGACAAGAGGCGCGGATTTTATAGGAAAAACAATCGTTGTCAAACAAACGTAGCTCCGCCGCGAAAAGCGGCAAACTTTCTGCCGTCCGCCGTGCCGATCCGATGCTGGACCGGGAACTGGCGAAGTACGATTACCCGCTGCCCAGCCGCGAATACATCCTGCAGGTGCTTGCCGAGCAGGGCGTGCCGGTGGCGGTCGAACGCCTGTGGCAATTGCTCGACATCAGCGTCGAGGAACAGACCGACTTCAGCCGCCGCCTGGGCGCCATGGCGCGCGATGCGCAGTTGCTGCAGAACCGGCGCGGCGACTGGCTGATTCCGGACAAGGCGGACCTGATCCGCGGCCGCGTCGAAGGCCATCCGGACGGCTTCGGCTTCCTGGTGCCGGACGACAAGGGCGGCGCCGACCTGTTCCTGCCCGAGAAGGAGATGGCCAAGGTGCTGCACGGCGACCGCGCCATTGTACGCGTCGTCGGCATCGACCGCAAGGGGCGGCCCGAGGGCAAGATCGTCGAGGTGACCGAGCGCGCCAACGCGCGAGTGGTCGGCCGGGTGCATCAGGAGCATGGCGTCTGGTTCGTCGTCGCCGAGAACAAGCGTATCAGCCAGGATATCCTGCTGGCGCCGCCGGACAAGAAGGCCCTGAAGCCGCAGCCGGGCCAGGTGGTGGTGGTGGAACTGGTCGAGCAGCCGAGCAAGCAGTCGCAGCCGATCGGGCGCGTGGTCGAGGTGCTGGGCAACTACGCCGATCCGGGCATGGAAATCGAGATCGCGTTGCGCAAGCACGACCTGCCCTTCGAATTCTCGAAGGCGGTACTGGCTGAAGCGAAGAAGCTGCCCGACGAGGTTCGCAAGTCGGACTGGAAGGGCCGCGAGGACCTGACCGAACTGCCGCTGGTGACCATCGACGGCGAGACGGCGCGCGACTTCGACGATGCCGTCTACTGCGAGCGGCAGGGCAAGGGCTACCGGCTGATCGTCGCCATCGCCGACGTCTCGCACTATGTGCAGGCGGGCAGCGCGCTGGACCAGGACGCCTACGACCGCGGCAACTCGGTGTACTTCCCGCGCCGCGTGATCCCGATGCTGCCGGAGAAGCTGTCCAACGGCCTGTGCTCGCTGAATCCGAATGTCGAGCGCCTGTGCATGGCCTGCGACATGCAGCTCTCCGGCACGGGGGAGATCAAGCAGTACCGCTTCTATCCGGCGGTGATCTGGTCGCACGCGCGCCTGACCTACACCGAAGTGGCGGCGGCACTGTACGACCGCGAGCCGAAGACGCGCAAGAAGCTCGCTGCGCTGCTGCCGCACCTGGAGAACCTCGACGCCGTGTTCCGCCAGTTGCTCAAGGCTCGGCAGAAGCGCGGCGCCATCGACTTCGAGACGGTCGAGACACGCATGGTCTTCGACGACAACGGCAAGATCGAGCGCATCGAGCCCTACGAGCGCAACGACGCGCACCGCCTGATCGAGGAATGCATGCTGGCGGCCAACGTGTGCGCCTCGGATTTCCTCAAGGAGCGCGAGCATCCCGCCCTCTATCGCATCCACGAAGGCCCGACGCCCGAACGCCTGCTCAAGCTGCGCGACTTCCTCGGCACCTTCGGCCTCCAGCTCGGCGGCGGCGAGGATCCGCAGGCCAAGGACTATGCCGCGCTGCTGGAAAAGATCCAGGGGCGGCCGGACAAGCAGCTCCTGCAGACGGTGATGCTGCGCTCGCTGCGGCAAGCCATCTACAGCCCGGACAACGTCGGCCACTTCGGCCTGGCCTACGAGAGCTACACGCATTTCACGTCGCCGATCCGCCGCTATCCTGACCTGCTGATCCACCGCGGCATAAAGTCAGCCCTGGCGGTACGCCGCTACGAGCCGGGCGACTGGTCCGACATCGGCCTGCACTGCTCGGCGACCGAGAGGCGCGCCGACGAGGCGACCCGCGAGGTCGAGGCCTGGCTCAAGTGCTTCTACATGCAGGACCGCATCGGCGAGGAATTCGCGGGCAGCATCTCGGCGGTGGTGGCGTTCGGTATCTTCGTCGCGCTCGACGACGTTTTCGTCGAGGGCCTGGTGCACGTCTCGGAACTCGGCCAGGATTATTTCCACTTCGACGAGAAGGCGCACGCTATGGTCGGCGAGCGGACGGCCAGGCGCTATCGGCTCTCCGACCGCGTGCGCGTTCAACTCGTGCGCGTGGACATGGACCAGAACAAGATCGACTTCCGCCTGGTGCCGGAGAGTACGTCGAGCGAAACAGCCGGCCGGCAGGCCAAGCGTCGCGGGCACTAAGCGTCCGTCAGCAGACCGTTTTCGGCAATTGCTGCAGCCAGTCGGCGATGTAGTCGGCGACCTCTTCCCAGCCGGGCTCGCCGGCTATCCAGTGCGCGTGGCCGGCGAACTCCTTGTAGGTGGCGCCGTACTTCCTCGCCACCTGCCGGACGACGGCTGCGGGCGTGAGCCTGTCCTCCGTGGCCGCGATTGCCAGTACCGGACAGGTCACCCGCGCTGCGTCCACGCGAGCGCTGCGGCCTCGATCCAGGTACCAATGACCGATCTCGACCATGGCGCGTCCGGAATCCGGCACGAGCCGGTCATAGAGCGGGCGATGCTGGGACTCGGGAAGCCGGTGCATCATGGAATACTTCGCCTCGGCAAAGGTCTGCAGGAATGGCTTGCGCCAGAATCCCCAGCGCAGGTGGGACGAGGCGAAGCTTCTGACGATGGAGGGCCGCAAGGCAAAGACTCCTGCCGGTGCGGTTGGCGTTAGCAGGATGACTGCCTTGGCCAGGCCGCGCGCAGCGAGCATCTGCGCAAAGAGGCCGCCCATGGAATGACCGATCAGGATCGGCTTGTCCGGTAGCGCCCGAATTTCCGCTTCCAGTGCCGAGACATAGTCGCGCACGCCGGTATTGCCGAGACGGGGATCCGGCGGCGTGTCCGGCGGCACGTCGTGGTAGAGGAGGGTTGTCGCCCGACAGGAATAGCCTCGGGCGTCGAAGTAGTTGACGTAGTTCTCCAGGCACCACGGGCCGCCCCACATGCCGTGGATCAGAAACAGGGTTGCGGACATGGCACCTGTCAGGGAAACCGATTGAAAAACATTGCTGTAGTTGGTAGATACTAAGCCGAAAGTATTACACGAGTTGCGTGGCGGCGGACTTATCCGACGACAAAAGGGGAGCGTCACAACGTTTCGCGGCTTGATCGGCGCGGTGTCGCCATCCCCCCTCAGCGTCCTCCAATCCTCCATTCATCATATACTTCGACCATGGCGTCGTCCCGGGTTTGACATGGTGCATATGTATCCTTCTGCAATCACGCTTGTGGTGGCAGCCGCAGCGATCGGCAGTTTCGCCTGGAGCGTATTCGGTGCCTTTCGCTCTGGCGAGAGGACGACTTCCGGCTACGACACGTTGCGGCTTAGCGCGGTGACGGCCTGGATCATCCAGCTCTTCATTCTGGCCCAGGCAGGCATGGCATTCGACTCGCCCAACTACTGGGGTGGGAATCTTCTGATCGTGGTCGGCCTCCTGCTGTTCTGGCATTGCGTGAAGGTCACGCGGCGGCGCAAGCTGACCCTGGCGTTTTCCGTAGACGCCCCCGAGCACATCTACCAGATCGGCCCCTATGGCTATGTGCGGCACCCGTTTTACTTGTCGTACTTGCTTGCCTACTTCGGCATGGCGATTGCGGCAAACGACGTCTGGCTGTATTTGACCGCGGTCGTGATGTACATCCTCTATTACCATGCGGCTCGCTTCGAGGAAGAGAAGTTCCAGAAGAGCCACCTGGCCGGGCATTACGCCGAATATCGGCGCAGTACCGGCATGTTCCTGCCGAAGATGCGGCGTTTCAGCAACAGGCGCTGCTAGTCAGCGCATCGGCCTTGGTCACGTCACCCGCAGGGGCGAGCGTTCGATCACGTCCATGAACTTGCCGAGCAGGTAAGGGTCGTGCTTCTGGCCGTTTTCCTGATGCATGACGCCGATCACGTAGTCATGGTCCCTGGAACCGTGATAGACGCGCTGACTGGCGATCGCATCGTAGTTGTCGGCGATTGAAATGATGCGCGACAGCACGGGGATATCCTCGCCGCCCAATTGGTCCGGGTAGCCGCTGCCGTCGAATTCCTCATGATGGTGGCGAACCGCTTCCGCCACCGCCAATGCGTCGTCGCCGGAAATCGCGCGCAGGATCTTCTCGCCGCGCTCGGCGTGGCTGCGCATGATGGCCCGCTGCGCCGGGTCGAGCATACCCGGGTTGAGCAGCACTTCGTCGGGAATGCCGATCTTGCCGATGTCGTGCAGCATCGCCGCGGCGTGCAGCCGTCCGAGTTCCTCGGAATCCAGCCCGATGCTGCGCCCCACTGCCAGGGCGACCTGCATGACGCGGTCGCCGTGCTGGCAGGTATAGGCGTCGCGCTCGTGCAGTGCCGCGCCGAGCACGGTGGCCAGCCTGGTCAATCCGGAAACGTCTTCCCTGAACATGGGGCCGCCTGCTTTTGTGTCCTGTCGCGGAAATCATACTGCAACGAAGTTCGCGATTCGACCCTGCGGGCATCGTTACAATTGCGCCAGAGAGGAAATCATCGTGAGCGAAACCCGCCTGATCCACGGCTTCCATGCCGTTACCGCCAAGTTGCGCCATGCGCCTGGGGACGTCAAGGAACTCTATGTCGCCGAGGGGCGGCAGGACGCCCGTGTGCGCGACCTGCTGAAGGCCGCGGCGACCGCGGGAGTGCGCGTGTTGCCGGTCGATGCGGCACGCTTGGACGGCATGGCGGGCGGTGCGCGGCATCAGGGCGTCGTTGCCCGCGTTGCGGCGACGGCAAAATATGTGTCGCTCGACGACGTGCTGGACAACTTGTCGGAGCCTGCCTTGCTGCTGGTGCTCGACGGGGTGACCGATCCGCACAACCTCGGCGCCTGCCTGCGCGTCGCCGATGCCGCGGGTTGCCACGCCGTGGTGGCACCGAAGGACAAGGCCTGCGGCTTGAACGCGACAGCCATCAAGGTGGCGTCAGGTGCGGCCGATACGGTGCCCTACATCATGGTGACGAACCTGGCCCGCAGCCTGCGCGAGTTGCAGGAGCGGGGCGTCTGGGTGGTCGGCGCGGCGGGCGAGGCGGAGAAGGTCCTCCACGCCATCGACCAGAAGGGGCCGCTGGCCTGGGTACTGGGTGCGGAGGGGGCGGGCTTGCGCCGCCTGACGCGCGATACCTGCGACGAACTGGCGCGGATTCCGATGTATGGCAGCGTCGAGAGCCTGAACGTCTCCGTGGCTTCGGGCATCTGCCTCTTCGAGGCGCGCCGTCAGCGCGGCTAGGTCGCTACCAGAGTTTCCACCAGGCCCGCTGTTCGCCTTCGTAGCCGTTGGCGAGGTAGTCGCTGCTCGGGAAGTTCTTCTTCATGACCCGTGTCGTGTCGTCGCGCAATTCCGTGATTCCCAGCCGGTCATAGGCCTGGATCAGGACGGCCAGTGCGCGCTCGGTGGCGGGCGCTTCGGGATAGGTCCGGATGCACGCCTGGGCACGGTTGACCGCCGCGACATAGGCGCCGCGGCGCATGTAGTAGTCCGCGACGTGAACCTCGTGGGAGGCGAGGGCATTGACCAGATAGCTCATGCGCTGGCGGGCGTCCGCGGCATACCGGCTTTCGGGAAAGCGCGTCGTCAGTTCCTTGAAGGCATCGAATGCCTCCCGGGCGGCCTTGGGGTCGCGCTCGGTAAGGTCCTGCGAACTGATGGCGCCGAGCAGGCCGAGGTCCTCGTTGAAATTCACCAGGCCCTTCAGGTAGTAGGCGTAGTCGACGCTGGGGTGGTTCGGGTGCAGGCGGATGAATCGATCGCAAGCCGAGATCGCCGATGCCGGCTCGTACTGCCGGTAATACGCGTAGGCGACTTCCAGTTGCGCCTGCTGGGCGTAGCGGCCGTAGGGAAAGCGCGCCTCCAGTTTCTCGTAATACTTGATCGCCTTGTCGTAGGCCCCTTCGGACATCGCGTCCTTGGCTTCGGAATAGAGCTTGCTGGCGGACCAGGACAGCGTTTCATCGGCATCGTCGGGCAGCAGGCCGCAGCCGGCCAGGCCGAGCGTGGCAAAGACGAGAAGCGGCAGGAACAGTGCGGCTACACTACGCATGATGAAGATCCATGAATCCAAGGCGGCCGATTATAGCCCAGCGGTACTGACGATCCCGGCGACATGCGCGGGCATGCGCCTTGATGCCGCGCTGGCGCAACTGTTCCCCGAACATTCGCGCAGCCGCCTGCAGGCCTGGATGAAGGATGGCCGGGTCAGCGTCGATGGCGCCGGGGCCGATGCGAAGCGCAAGGTGCTGGGCGGCGAGGTCGTGCACGTGACGGCCGATGCGCCAGCCGCAGAGAGCGCGCATCGCGCCGAAGCCATCGACTTGCCGGTGGTATATGAGGATGAGCACCTGCTGGTCATCGACAAGCCGGCCGGGCTGGTGGTGCATCCGGGCAGCGGCAACTGGTCGGGCACCATGATGAATGCCTTGCTGCACCACGCGCCGCAACTGGCCGCGGTGCCGCGCGCCGGCATCGTGCATCGCCTCGACAAGGACACCAGCGGCCTGCTGGTGGTGGCGAAGACGCTGGCGGCGCAGACCGATCTGGTGCGCCAGTTGCAAGCGCGCACGGTGAAGCGTCATTACCTGGCGCTGGTGCACGGCGAGGTCGCGGTGCCCGGCTCGGTCGACGCGCCGATCGGCCGCCATCCGGTGCAGCGGACCAAGATGGCGATCGTCACGCGGGGCGGTTCCGGACGCGATGCGCTCACCCACTACGCGCCGCGCGAGCGTTTCGCCGCCGCGACGCTGGTCGAATGCCGGCTGGCGACCGGGCGGACGCACCAGATCCGCGTGCACCTGGCCTCGATTGGCCATCCGCTGGTCGGCGACCCGGTCTACGGCAGGCGCAAGTCGATCGACGCAGTGCTCGACGCATTCCCGCGCCAGGCGCTGCACGCCTGGCGGCTGGCACTGGTGCATCCGGCCACGGGCGAAGAGATGAGCTGGGAGGCGCCACTGCCGCCGGATTTCGCCGGCCTGCTCGAGGCGTGTCGCCATGGCTGACTCGTTCCTGATTCCCGACTGGCCGGCCCCGGCCAATGTGCGCGCGCTGGTAACGACGCGGGAGTACGGCAACCTGGCCGATCATGTCGGTGACGATCGGTCAGCGGTGGCGGCGCGCCGCGCCGAACTGCGCCGGCACCTGCCGGCCGAGCCGCTTTGGCTGAGCCAGGTGCACGGCAGCCGGTGCGTCGAGGCGGAGAAAGCCGCCGCGGGCACCGAGGCCGATGCATCGGTTGCGCGTTCCGCCAACCAGGTCTGTGCGGTACTCACCGCCGACTGCCTGCCGGTCCTGCTTTGCGACGAAGCGGGAACCGTGGTCGCGGCGGCGCATGCCGGCTGGCGCGGGCTGCTGGGCGGCGTACTTGAGTCGACGGTCGCCGCCATGGCGGTGCCGCCGGTGCGCCTCCTGGCCTGGCTGGGACCGGCGATCGGACCGGCGGCCTTCGAGGTGGGCGCGGAAGTGCGCACGGCATTCGTTGCCGACGATCCCGATGCCTTTTCGGCGTTCGCGCTGCGACCGAACGGCAAGTGGTCGTGCGACCTCTATGAACTGGCCCGGCAGCGACTGGCCAGGCTGGGCGTCGCGCGGGTGTTCGGCGGCGGCCGCTGCACGTATACGGAAACGGCGTTGTTCTACTCGTACCGGCGCGAACGCGAGACCGGGCGCATGGCCAGCCTGATCTGGACCGTATAATCCGGCGATGACTACTCTCGCCTGGATTGTTGCAGCCAGCTTCGTCGGCGGTGCGCTTTCGGTTCTCGCTGCGGCGCTGTTTGCCTTCAACGCGCGGGCAGGCTGGGTGCCGATGCTGATCAGCTTCGCGATCGGTGCGCTGCTCGGCGCGGCCTTCCTCGACGTGCTGCCCGAGGCGATCGTCGCCAGCGGCGACGCCACTGCCACCTCTTCGATCGTGCTGGCCGGCATCCTCGGTTTCTTCGTGCTCGAGAAGCTGGTGCTCTGGCGCCATTGCCATATCGAGTCCTGCGAGGGCCACGAGCCGAATTTCGGTGAACACGACCACGGCCGCAGCGGCTTGATGATCCTGGTCGGCGATACCTTCCACAATTTCGTCGATGGCGTCCTGATTGCCGCCGCCTTCATCGAGGACCCGCGACTGGGCATGGTCACCGCGCTGGCCATCGTTGCCCACGAGATTCCGCAGGAAGTCGGCGACTTCCTGATCCTGCTGCATTCCGGCTACAGCAAGGCCCGGGCGCTGCTGTTCAATCTGCTGTCGAGCCTGGCGACGCTGGTCGGCGGCCTGCTGGCCTGGTCGGCGCTGTCGGCGGTGCAGACGGCGGTGCCGGCGCTCCTGGCGCTGGCGGCGGCCAACATGATCTACGTCGCGGTGGCCGATCTGATTCCCGGACTGCACAAACGCCCGGAACTGGGCGCAACGGTCCAGCAGGTACTGCTGATCGGCGCCGGCATCGGTGCGATCCTGGTGACGCACCATGTCGTCGAGCGCTTCGTCGGCTAGGAGTCTGGGCGGCAGAAGGATGGAAAAATGCGGATCGATAAGTCGACCTCTCAGAATTGCTCAGGATCGATTATCTTGAGCCCGCTAATGGGTAGAAGACCCTTGGAATTGACCAATTCCGCGGCGATAGC
>JACRIZ010000028.1 GCA_016235765.1 Rhodocyclales bacterium
CTGTAGTTCCTCCCTTTAATTCGTGATCCACCGCCATGTTCCTGCCGGTATGTGCCGGCGGGGAAATCCCTGAGAAGATGACACAATGCGGGGCGCTCTGCTGTTGGGCATAAGCGGGGTGGCGAGGAGCGCCTTCGGAAAAGTGGCGTTGGTCGGTTTTGGTGTGAAGATGAGCGGGCCCGCCACGGTTGCCACCGTGCGGGCCCCGGCCGGTGCAACTTCGCCACCCAACGACGACGATGACCAGCAAGGACTACGTTACCCAAAAGGCGTGGTTGAAGGCAAGTCTTGATCGCTGTCCGGTGCATCCGCGGGGCGGCTGTGGGTTCCACCGCAACGGCACGTACGGCCGGGTTGAGCCGCCGGGGATACGGATCGCCCGCTACTACTGTCCCACAGAACGAAAGACTTACAGCCTGTTGCCGGACTGTCTGGCGAGCCGGCTCAGCGGGGACCTTGCAGCGGTGGAAGATGTCGTGGCGAAGGCCCAGCTATGCCCGAGCGTCGAGGCTGCGGCCAACGTGGTGCGAACGGATGACATCACGTTGCCGAGTGCGGTGCGGTGGGTGCGGCGAAGGCTCATGCCGGTGCGCGCGGCGCTTCTGGCGCTTTTAACTATGATGCCCGAGCTGTTCGCGGGATGTGCGCCGACGGTGACGGCGATGCGGTTGGTCCTCGGCACGGGGTCGGCGCTTGTGGAGTTGCGCGAGGTGGGGGCGGCGCATCTCGGCGCCTTGCCGCCGCCGCTCGGATTTGGCCCCCGCCGCAAAGGGGGGTGGCGACGCTGGGGGGATCGCCAACACGACATGGGGCCGGACCCGCCGTCATAGGGGTGGTAGTCGTCGCCTCGGGCCGGGAATTCACCCGGTTTACAGGAGGCGACGACCATGGACGACGAAAAAGACGACACACGCAGCCAGGCGATAGCGCTGTTCCGCTACGGGCTTATCGCCGATGTGGTGAACTGGCCGCCGGGTCAGCGGGGGCTGTACGCCAAGATCCGCGAGAAGACTTCGCACAGCGTCCACATCCCCTACTCGCGGCGCACGCGCGTGGCGGAGGAGACGATGCGCGGCTGGCTCGCGGCGTGGCGACGAGGGGGCTTTGACGCCCTGCGGCCCGCGCCGCGCAGCGACCTCGGGCGTTCGCGGAGCATCCCGCCGCCGGTCGCGGACCTTCTGTGCAACATCAAGGACGAGAATCACGCCCTGTCGGTGGCCCTGGTCATCGAGCGGGCGCAGTCAAGCGGCACGGTGCCCACGGATCTGGTCCTGCCGAACTCCACCGTCCACCGGCTCCTCTCACGCGCCGGGCTGATGGAAAAGCGCCCTGATGAGCCCACCGGCAACGATCGCCGGCGCTTCAGCTTCGAGAAGGCGGGCGAGATGTGGATGGCCGATGTCATGCACGGTCCCCAAGTGACCGTGGAAGACAGGCGCCGCCAGAAGAGCTACCTCATCGCCATCATCGACGACGCCACCCGCGTCGTGCCCTTCTGCGCCTTCGCGCTCTCGGAGAACGTCGCCGCGTTCCTCCCGGTGTTCGGTCAGGCTGTCAGGCGCCGCGGCATCCCCACGCGGCTCTACTGCGATAATGGAGCAGCGTTCCGCTCGCACCAGCTCGAGCTCGCGTGCGCCAGGCTCGGCATTGTCCTCATCCACAGCCGTCCGTACATCCCGCAGGGGCGGGGGAAGATCGAACGGTGGTTCCGTACCGTCCGGCTTCAGTTCCTCCCTCGCCTCGCCCCTGCCGACACCAATAACCTCGAAGCCCTCAATCGCGCGCTCTGGGGCTGGGTCGAGGGCGAGTACCACCAGACGCCGCACCACGGCCTCGACGGCGAGACCCCGTTCGACCGATGGGCCATGAACACCGACGCGCTCCGGTTGCCCGCGCCCGACCTCGACCTCGACTCCATCTTCCTCCTCGAAGAGAAGCGCAAGGTGGCGCGTGACCGCACGGTGAGCCTGCGCGGCGTCATCTACGAGGTCGACGCCACGCTCGTCGGCGAGACGGTCAAGCTCCGCTTCGACCCCGCCAAGCTCGGCCAGCCGATCGAGGTCTGGCACAAGAACCGCAAACTCGGTACGGCCAAGCGTGTCGACCTGTACGCCAACTGCTTCGTCAAGCGCCACCACTCGACCAAGGAGATGCTCCCGCAAGGCGCACCCGATGCGCCCCCTCAGGGCCTGAAGCTGCGCGACCTCGCCAAAAACAACAACCCCGATGAAGGAGACCGCTGATGTATCGCAAACACTTCGGATTTACCCGCCACCCCTTCGACAAGGAGATCGCGGTGGAAGACCTCTTCCCCTCCGCCTCCGCCAGGGAGATCGAAGTCCGCCTGGCACACCTCATCGAGCTCCGCGGCATCGGTCTTATCACCGGCGAGAGCGGCAGCGGCAAGACCTGCGCCTGCCGCAAGGTCCTCACCGCCCTGCACACCGGCCTGTGGCGCGTCGTCTATGTCGCCCTCTCAACCGGCAACGTCATGGACCTGTACAAGACCATCGCATGGGAGATGGGCCTCCCCACCGAGCGCTGCCGCGCCGCCCTCTACCGCCAGATCCGCACCGAGGTCAATCGCCTCTGCGGCGAGGTCCGCTGCCGCCCCGTCCTCGTCATCGACGAAGCGCACAACCTCCGCTCCGACGTTCTCGAGGATCTGCGGTTGCTTACCAACTACAACATGGACTCTGAAAACCGCCTCTGCCTGCTGCTCGTCGGTCAGGCCGAACTCCGCCGCCGTCTCGGCATGGCCGTCTACGAGGCCCTCGCCCAGCGCATCGTCGTCCGCTACCACTACGCCGGCCTCGCCCGCGACGAACTGCAACCCTACATCACCCACCGCCTCCGCCTTGCCGGCACCGAGCTCCCCCTCTTCGAGCCTGCCGCCATCGAGGCCGTCTTCCAGGCGACACAGGGCCTCGTCCGCAAGGTCAACAACCTCTGCCACCACGCCCTCATCGCAACCGCCCTGGCCCGCGCCAAGGCCGTGTCCATCGACCACGTTCAAGCCGCATTACCGGAGGTGAGTTGATGAAAACGACAATGGCCTCGCGCCCCTGCGGGGCAATGGCCTCGCACCCCCGTGGGGAAACGAAAGGAGCACCCGATGAGACAGATCAAAAATCCTGACCCCGAAGACCTCAACTGTGCTCCCCAGCTCGCCGTCCTCGCCACCCTCGACGCTGTGCTGGACGTGGCCGTATCCGCCCTCATGTCCGCCCATCAGGAGTTGATCGCCGATGCAAGACCTTCACACACCGACCCTCACGCCTCTCTCATCTGGATCGGCAGCGCCATTATCGGCGAAGCGCGGCTGTTGCAGAGCACCCTCGAAATGTATCACGACGCGTTAAACGTGGTCTGCGACGCGGCGACGGACGACATGAAAAATGACGCCGTCGTACTTGACCTCTGACCGACTGTTCGGAACTACGCGCTTTGCGAGAGTGGCAACAAGCAATCCCATGGTGAGGCCGATGACACCACCCCCCAGCGCCCGCAGCCCACCCGCACTGCCTCACCGCATCCCGGCGCAAAATCACCCCCGCCAAACCGGGATCTCTCCAACTCCAATCCCCGAATCACCATGAAAACCACCGCCCGAATTAAACGGAGAAACAACA
>JACRIZ010000029.1 GCA_016235765.1 Rhodocyclales bacterium
GAAGGCTATCGCCGCGGAATTGGTCAATTCCAAGGGTCTTCTACCCATTAGCGGGCTCAAGATAATCGATCCTGAGCAATTCTGAGAGGTCGACTTATCGATCCGCATTTTTCCATCCTTCTGCCGCCCAGACTCCTAGCCCGGACCAGATGGCGTGGCTGATCACGCGAACCGGACCTAGTTCGACCGCGTTCCATGAGTTCGCCAGCCGCTCTGACCAGGCCACCAGCGCGTGCCAGACCTGGCCGTGGTGCCAGCCGAACATCCCCAGAGCAAGACCGGCGACGACATCGACGACAGCGTGCGATCCGGTCAGCACGCAGCTGAGGCCGACGAGACCGACGCTCAGCATTGCCAGCGGACGCAGGCCGGGGCGGGCTGCGGCGAAGCAGTAAGCGGCAAGCACCACCCAGGCAATATGGAACGAGGGTAGCGCCAACCAGTCCGCGTCGAGGCTGCGGTTCGCCTGCATCAGGAACACCTCGATTTCACTGCCACGGACAGGCAGCAGTTCGGCGCGACCGGGCAGCAACAGCATTGTCGCGAAGCCGAGCAGGGTCACGAACCAGCCGCTGATCACGAAGCGCCTTAGATTGCCGGTAGTTGAAAGCACCAGCGGGCCGGCGATTGCGACCGGATAGGCGGCGGAATAGAGCCAGACCGCCCATCCCTGCAAGGCGATGTTGCGCTCCCAATCCAGTCGGAGGTCAAGCGCATCGATGGGTGCCGGGACCATGGATAGAACGACGTAGAGGATTGCCCAGGGTCCGAAAACGATCGCTGCAGCAGACAGGCGCATTGCCAGTGGCGCATGAGTGCGACCGGGGGGCGGCGGGCCAAGCAGGGGGACATGGCCCAGCGCGTCGCCAAAGCGTGCCCGCAGGCCTGGCCCTTCGTACCCGAGCACGAGCCCGATGACCGATAGTGCCGAGATGGGAGTGATGATCCAGAAGCCGGCCGGCGAATTCGCCGCAACTGCGATGCCGGCCACGACAGCCACGAATGAGAAGTAGATCGGGTGGCGGACGATCGAGTAGGGTCCGGAGCGAACGAATCGGCTCGGCGGGTAGGCATTCATCGGCAGGCCCTTGCCGGTCAACCAAAGCGCTGCCATCGACGAGAACATCAGCCCCAGGCCGGCCATCGCGAGGACAAGGCCTGCCCGCCCGGGAACCGGGATCGGCCAGAGATGTGGCATGAGCTGATCGAGGCGCCATGCCCAAAGACACCATAGGGTTGGGAGACCCACGATGAATAGTGCCCCGTAGGCGAAGCGCCCGGCCATTCCATTTACTGCCATATGACCTCCTCGAATACCACCGATCCGTGATCGATCGCGTCGCCCTCGCATTCAAGCTCCCCCGAGGCCAACCATTTGGTCTCGACACCCGACAGAAACCTGCCGGTTGCGATCCCGCGGAGCGGGCCGAGTGCCTGCAGGGCCCCGGCGCCGAGAGGTTCCTGGACGATCTCCCTGAGATCGGCGATCCTCAGGCGCGCGTGCGCAGTGCAAATATCCGTCCGGTCGGCGGAGATCAACACCTGCTCCTCGCCGTCCAGTAGTGCCAGCTTTCTTGGAAAGCGGCCTTGCCACTCTATCCAGACAAGACTATGCCGCTCGCCGCAGAATCGACCCCACTTGAGCGCGTCGATGCCAAGGCGCCAGGGCGCGATGTCCAGCGTCAGCACTTCGGCGTAGCCCCGGCCAGGTCGATTCGGGTCGGACTCTGTTGTCTGGCCGTTGAGGACAACCGGGTTCCACACGACGGAGTTACGCGCGTCTCGCCAGAGTGTGATCGGCCGCTGATGCGCATTCCTCCATGTCCAAGGCTGATTCACGCCGTCGCGATGCCAGTACAAGCGACCATTCTCGACGCAGGGCATCGCAATTCCGGTCCTCCCGATTCGCACGCGCGATCGTCGGCCCCGCCCGACTTCGCCGCTGTAGCTCACGATCAGCGGCCCGAGTTGCAGGCGCGCGAGGTATTCGATCTCGACTGCGTTGCCGCTCACACGGTCGGCATACCATTTTTCCAAACGCATGGTGCTCGCTCTCCGGTCAGGCTACGCGGCCATTGAATATCGAGCGCAGGCGATCGCTGTGATACACGCTCGCGGGCGTGACCGTTTGCCGTTCCCAGGGTATGCGGCCGAAGAACCAGATGCGCCAGAACAGCAGGCTGGCATCGGGATTGCGGGCAAGCAGCGTGCCGAAGGTCTCTACGTCGCCCACCATCACGCCTGTAGCCTCGGCCAGCACGTCGCGCACGAAGCGCGAGCAGTATTGGCGCCGGGAGCCCAGGTCGAATCCGGTGTCGTAAAGCACACCGAGGCGCGCCTTGCTGGCAACGCCGACTTCACGAACTTGCGCTGCCGCAAGTGGAGTTTCCAGGCGGGCCACTGCGACACGTCCTTCCTCCGAACGTGCCACGAATTTCGACAGCGGGCCGGCGCGTGAGATCGGAAACGTGCTTTCCGCGATCGTGGCTTCTTCGCCGCAAAGATCGGCGACGATTCCGACATGGTTTACCCAGCTTTGCGTCGCGCTCGATACCTTCTTGAACGGCAGCGGCGTGACGTGAATGAAGACGACATCACCCACGCGCAACCGATCATTCAGTTCCGCCAGGGTAAGTCGTTTCCGGTCTTCCGAACCGCCATCCACCGCGTCGGCGAAGGCCGGCCCGTTTACCAATAACCAAGTCGCAGCCGCTGCGCAGCCCATCCGTCGATTCAACCCAATAGTCATCTCGGCAACCTCCTGTCATGTTTCAGTAGGGCGGATGCTGCCATGAGGTAGCAGTTAGCGAAACCATATCGTCAAAAGAATCGAATTGGTGGTGAGGCGGTATCGTATAGTGATACTAGTATGAGCGAACTGAACAATGTTCTGGCGACAACCAAGCAGCTCCTGAAGCGAAAGGGCATGACCTATCGTGACTTGGCGCGGGCGCTGAAGTTGTCCGAGCCGACCGTCAAACGCATGTTCGCGACGGGCAATATCTCTCTTGGGCGGCTGGCGGAGGTCAGCACCATACTCGGCCTGAGCTTGGCGGAACTCATGCAGTTGGCGGTCGAAAACCGGCCGCGCATCCGCGCCTTGGGCGAAGAAAACGAGGCTCTGCTGGTCTCCGACCTGAAGCTGCTGCTCGTCGCGGTTTGTGCCCTGAACCATTGGTCGCAGGCGGACATCGTCGCGACCTATCTGGTAACTGAAGCGGAGTGCATTCAGAGGCTTCTGCAGCTGGACAGGCTGGGGCTGATCCACCTTCTGCCTGGCAACCGGATCCGACTGATCATTGCACGGGACTTCTCCTGGCAGCCGGAGGGGCCGATTCGCACCTTCTTCCGCGCCCAGGGGCTTAGCGACTTTCTCGACTCATCCTTCTCCAGGCCAGGAGAGTCGCTGACGTTCGTCCATGGCATGTTCAGCTCGGTGGCGTTCGCCCAGCTCGAGTCGGAGACTCAACGACTCCGCGATCGTTTCTCGGCGCTGCATGAGGAGAGCCTCTCGGTGCCCCGGAGCGAGCGACAGAGTGCCAGTCTGCTGATGGCAGCAAGGCGTGACTGGGAACCCTTGGCTTTCGCTGCGCTACGTCGCGATAGATAGCTTCGGCGGCGACACCCGATCTTCCGGAACGTCGCGTACCACCGCGGCTGACTTTTCCGCCCATGCGATAATCCGGCCGTTAAACCGGAATCCCGACCATGGCCCGTCCCGAGAACGACACCTTCCTGCGCGCGCTGCTGCGCGAGCCGACCGACTACACCCCCACCTGGCTGATGCGCCAGGCCGGCCGCTATCTCCCCGAGTATTGCGAGACGCGCAAGCGGGCCGGCAGCTTCCTGCAGTTGTGCAAGTCGCCGACGCTGGCCTGCGAAGTGACCCTGCAGCCGCTGGCCCGCTACAACCTCGACGCGGCGATCCTGTTCTCCGACATCCTGACCGTGCCCGAC
>JACRIZ010000032.1 GCA_016235765.1 Rhodocyclales bacterium
GCCCGCCTGGGCACTCTTCTCCGGGTGAAACTGGACCGCGAAGATGTTATCGCGGGCCACGGCACTGGTAAAGGGGATGCCGTAGTAGGTGGAACCCGCAATCATCTCCGGCGCGGCGGGTTCAACGTAGTAGCTGTGTACAAAATAGAAGCGCGCGCCGTCGGGTATACCCTGCCAGAGCGGGTGCGCCTCGGCCTGGCCGACCTCGTTCCAGCCCATGTGCGGCACCTTGAGGCCCTTGGCCACGGTTTCGGCGGCCGGGAAACGGCGCACCCGGCCGGGCAGGATGCCGAGGCCGGCGATGTCGCCTTCCTCGCTGTGCTCGAACAGCATCTGCAGGCCGATGCAGATACCCAGAAATGGCTTGCTCGCCGCCGCGTCGATGACCGCCTGGCGCAGGCCGCAAGCCGCCAGTTGCGCCATGCAGTCCGGCATGGCGCCCTGGCCGGGCACGACGACGCGATCGGCCTCGGCGACCACCGCAGGATCGGCAGTGACGACCACCCGGTCGCCGCTGGCGACATGCTCGATGGCCTTGGACACCGAGCGCAGGTTGCCCATGCCGTAATCGACGACCGCGACGACACTCATGATGGGATCAGAGGCTGCCTTTGGTCGATGGGATGCCGCTGGCGCGCGGATCGGCCTCGACGGCCATGCGCAGCGCCCGGCCGAAGGCCTTGAAGACCGTTTCCGCCTGGTGGTGGGCGTTGTCGCCGCGCAAAGCGTCGACATGCACGGTGATGGCCGCGTGATTGACCAGGCCCTGGAAGAATTCGCGGACCAGGTCGACATCGAACTCGCCGACCGTGCCGCGCACGAAGGGCACCTCGAACACCAGCCCGGGCCGGCCCGATAGATCGACCACGACGCGCGACAGCGCCTCGTCGAGCGGCACGTAGGCGTGGCCGTAGCGGCGCACGCCCTTCTTGTCGCCGACGGCCCTGGCCAGCGCCTGACCGATCGTGATGCCGACGTCCTCGACCGTGTGATGCGCATCGATGTGCAAGTCGCCCTGCGCTTCCACCTCGAGGTCGAGCATGCCGTGGCGGGCAATCTGGTCGAGCATGTGGTCGAAAAAGCCGACGCCGGTGGCGAGCCTGGACTTGCCGCTGCCATCGAGATCGAGCTTGACCCGAATCCTGGTCTCGAGCGTGTTGCGTTGGACTTCGGCGCTGCGCATGGTCTGGTGGGCTTCGGCGGACGAAAACGGGGCCATGATACCATCTGGAGCCGCGTCAACACCCTGTCGTGATCCCGATGAGCCTTTACTGGAGCGAAGTCGCCAAGTCCCTCACCCCCTACGTGCCGGGCGAGCAGCCGAAGCTGGCCAACCTCGTCAAGCTCAACACCAACGAGAACCCTTACGGTCCCTCGCCGAAGGCGCTCGCCGCGATCAGGCGCGCTTCCGACGATGACCTGCGGCTTTACCCGGACCCCGACGGATCGACGCTGAAAGCGGCTATTGCCGCCGGATTCGGCGACATCGAGCCGACGCAGATCTTCGTCGGAAACGGCTCGGACGAAGTGCTGGCCCACGTCTTCCTGGCGCTGCTCAAGCACGAGCGGCCGATCCTGTTTCCGGACATCACCTACAGCTTCTACCCCGTCTATTGCGGCCTCTACGGCATCGACTACCAGACGGTGCCCCTCACCGGGAGCTTCGAGATCCGGCCCGACGACTACTTGCGCGCCAATGGCGGCATCATCTTCCCGAATCCCAATGCACCGACCGGCCGCGCCCTGCCGCTGGCGGGCATCCAGCGCATCGTCGCCGGCAATCCGGATTCGGTGGTGGTCATCGACGAGGCCTACGTCGACTTCGGCGCCGAGTCGGCCATCTCGCTGGTCAACAGCCACCCGAACCTGCTGGTGGTGCATACCCTCTCCAAGTCGCGTTCGCTGGCGGGCTTGCGCGTCGGCTACGCGGTCGGCGACGCCACGCTGATCGAGGCGCTGACCCGCGTCAAGGACAGTTTCAACTCCTACCCGCTCGACCGCCTGGCGCTGGCCGGCGCCTGCGCGGCCATCGAGGACCACGAGTGGTTCGAGCGCAACCGCCAGGCCGTGATCAGGACGCGCGCCAGGTTGAGCGGCGACTTGGCCAGCATCGGTTTCGAGGTGCTGCCGTCCGCCGCCAACTTCGTCTTCGTCCGCCACCCGCGTTGCGCTGCGGCCGACGTATCCCGGGAACTGCGGGAACGCAGCATCATCGTCCGCCATTTCCGCTTGCCGCGCATCGAGCAGTTCCTGCGCATCACCATCGGCACGGACGAGCAGTGCGATCTGTTGCTGGCCGCCCTCCGGGAAATCCTCCCGGAATGACGGCTGCGGCGCACTCCCGGCATCACTGACCGGCCATGGCACGCACCGGAGGGAAGCGCCGCCAGCCCCGGCACCGAGACGACCAGCCGTTTCGCGGCAACCACTTCTCTGCCGTCCTCTCCGCAGCGCTTTCCTTCCTGGTGGTCGTTACCATCGGCGAAACCATGCTTGGCGCCTACCTGTACGATCAGGACAGCAAGCGGCATCTCGATTCGCTCGCCCAGGCTTCAGTCCTTCGCGCCAAGGTCGAATCGGAGCTCAATTCCATCCTGTACCTGAGCAGCGGGCTGGGCGGCTACCTTACGGTAAGAAACGACAGCATGGACCGGCGCGAAATCAATGACATCCTCGCGGCGCTGTACCGGTCCAGCCGGCATGTCCGCAACTTTGGCATCGCCATCGGCTATCGAATCACCTACATCCATCCCATCTGCGGCAACGAACAGGCCATCGGCCTCAACTATCCCGATCAGGCCGACCAGTGGCCGATCGTCCGCAAGGTGATCGACGAGGGCAAGCCGGTACTGGCGGGGCCGGTCGATCTGGTCCAGGGAGGGCGCGGCGTCGTGTTCCGGGTTCCGCTGACGATCGGCGGCAAGTACTGGGGCTTGCTGTCCACCGTCATCGACAGCGACACGATGTTCAGTTCAGTCAATCTGCACGCAGATCAGGGGCGCTATCGCTTCGCCCTGCGCGGCAAGGACGGCAGCGGACGTTCGGGCGGCGCGATCTGGGGCGACATGGCGATCTTCGACGAGCCTGAGGCGGTGATCCAGGACATCGACGTTCCGGGCGGGCTTTGGGCGATCGCGGTGAAGCCGACTGGCGCGGCGACACCCCCGTACGTCCAGACAGTGGCACGAATGGTGAGCATGGTTCTCGGCGCGCTGGTTGCCTGGCTCGTGGCCACGCTGATCCGCAACCGCTCGGAACTGGCCCGCAACGCGCTTTACGACACCCTGACCGGTCTGCCCAATCGAGTCCTGCTCGAGGATCGCGCGGAAATGGCGTTCGCCAGGCAGCAGCGGAATCCGGAGCAACTCTGCGCCCTGGTGTTCTTCGACCTCGACGGATTCAAGGAAATCAACGACGAATACGGCCACAAGGCAGGCGATGCCGTGCTCAAGATCACGGCGACGCGCGCCAAGGCGGCCGTCCGCAGCAACGATACCGTTGCGCGGTGGGGCGGCGACGAGTTCATTGTGCTGCTCGAAAACGTCACCAGCGACCTGATCGAAACCCTGACCGGTAGGCTGCGCACCAATCTGCAGACGCCGGTGGAGTTCGAAGGGCAGCAGTTGGGGGTCGGCATTTCGATCGGCGTGGCCGTCCATCCGGTTGGCGGCAGCCTTGACGAGACGTTGAAGACCGCCGATCAGCGCATGTACGACGAAAAACTCGCCCGGCGGACGGCCGCCGCCTAGGACTTGAGGCGCAACTCGGCCGCCCGGGCGTGGGCGGTAAGCCCTTCGCCGTGCGCCAGGGTCGAGGCAATCGGACCCAGGGTTTGCGCGCCCGCAGCCGATACCTCGATCAGGCTGCTGCGCTTCTGGAAGTCGTAGACACCGAGCGGGCTGGAGAAACGCGCGCTGCGTGAAGTCGGCAGCACGTGGTTCGGTCCCGCGCAGTAGTCGCCCAGCGACTCCGAGGTGTAGTGGCCCATGAAGATCGCGCCGGCGTGGCGGACCTTGTCGACCAGTGCCCGCGGATCCCGGACCGAGAGTTCCAGGTGCTCGGGCGCGATGCGGTTGGCGATGACGCAAGCCTCGTCGAGATCGCTGACCTGGATCAACGCGCCGCGCCCCTCGAGCGAAGCGGCGATCACATCCTTGCGCGGCATGGTCGGCAGCAGCCGTTCGATGCTGGCGGCAACACGGTCGAGGAAGGCGGCATCGGGACAGAGCAGGATCGATTGGGCCAGTTCGTCGTGCTCGGCCTGGGCGAAGAGGTCGATGGCAACCCAGTCGGGATCGCCCGAGCCGTCGGAAATGATCAACACCTCGGAGGGGCCGGCCACCATGTCGATGCCGACGGTGCCGAAGACGCGCCGCTTGGCGCTGGCAACGTAGGCGTTGCCGGGGCCGACGATCTTGTCGACCTGCGGAATGGTCTGCGTGCCGTAGGCCAGGGCGCCGACCGCCTGCGCACCACCGATGGTGAAGACGCGATCGACGCCGGCCAGATGCGCGGCGGCCAGCACCAGTTCGTTCTTCTGGCCGCCCGGCGTGGGCACCACCATGATCAGTTCCTTGACGCCCGCGACCTTGGCCGGAATCGCGTTCATCAGCACCGAGCTCGGGTAGGCCGCCTTGCCGCCGGGTACGTAGAGGCCGACACGGTCGAGCGGCGTCACCTTCTGGCCGAGGCGCGTGCCATCGGCTTCGGTGTACTCCCACGACTCGGCCTTCTGCCGCTCGTGGTAGCTGCGGATGCGCGCGGCGGCGTCCCGCAGCGCCTGACTTTGCGCGGCGGGCAGTCCGTCGAAGGCAACCTTGAGCGTGTCCTTGCCGAGTTCGAGGTCGGCCATTTTCGCCGCGTCGAGGCGGTCGAAGCGGCGCGTGTAGTCGAGCACGGCGGCATCGCCGAGCGTGCGCACGTTGGCCAGCACTTCGGCGACGGTGCGTTCGATCGCCTCGTCGGTGCTGTTGTCGAAATGCAGCAGTGCATCGAGCGTGGCCAGGAATTCTGGCTCGCGGCTGGAAAGGCGGCGGATCGTCATTGCACGGCTCCGGCAAAGCTGTCGATCACGGGCTGCAGCAGGTCGCGCTTCATCTTCAGGCTGGCCTGATTGACGACCAGGCGCGACGAGATCGGCATGATCTCCTCGACCTCGGTCAGGTTGTTGGCCTTGAGCGTACCGCCGCTGGAAACGAGGTCCACGATGGCATCGGCCAGCCCGGCCAGCGGTGCCAGTTCCATCGAACCATAGAGCTTGATCAGGTCCACATGCACGCCCTTGGCGGCAAAGTGCTCGCGCGCCGTCTGGATGTACTTGGTGGCGATGCGCAGGCGCGCACCGCGGCGCACCGCGGCCGCATAGTCGAAGCCGACGGGGGCGGCGACACACAGCCGGCATTTGGCGATCTTCAGGTCGAGCGGCTGGTAGAGGCCGGTGCCGCCGTGCTCCAGCAGCACGTCCTTGCCGGCGATGCCGAGATCGGCAGCGCCGTACTGCACGTAGGTCGGCACATCGGAGGCACGCACGATCACCACCCGCACGTCGGGCCGATTGGTGCCGATGATCAGTTTGCGCGACTGTTCCGGATTCTCGCTCGGCACGATGCCGGCCGCAGCCAGCAGGGGCAGCGTTTCCTCGAAGATGCGCCCCTTGGACAGGGCTATGGTGATGGCATTGATGGCGTTCATGGCCAGCCTATTTTACCCGCCGAACGCGTGCTCCCAGCGCCGCCAGCTTCCGCTCCAGGCTTTCGTAGCCGCGATCGAGGTGGTAGATGCGATCGACCAGGGTCTCGCCCCGGGCCGCCAGACCGGCGATCACGAGGCCGGCGGAAGCGCGCAGGTCGGTCGCCATGACGGTGGCGCCGTTGAGTTGCCCGACGCCCTTCACGAACGCGGTGTTGCCGTCGATCCGGATGTCGGCACCGAGGCGGATCAGCTCCACGGCGTGCATGAAGCGGTTTTCGAAGATCGTCTCGCGGATGATCGCCGTGCCGTCCGCCACCGCGTTGATGGCCATGAACTGCGCCTGCATGTCGGTCGGAAAGGCCGGATAGGGCGCCGTGCGGATCGACACCGCGGTCAGGCGCTGCGGCGCCTTGAGGCGGATCGCGTCGCGCTCGGTGGCGATCTCGCAGCCGGCGTCCATCAGCTTGTCCACCACCACGTCCAGATAGGCGGCCGAGGTGCCGGTCAGGCGGATCTCGCCGCCGGTGGCGGCCGCGGCGCACAGGTAGGTCCCCGTCTCGATGCGGTCCGGCATGATGCGGTGGACGGCGCCGTGCAGGCGCTCGACGCCGCGGATGCGGATGACGTCGGTGCCGGCACCGGAGATCTGGGCGCCCATGGCGACCAGGCAGTTGGCCAGGTCGACCACCTCGGGCTCGCGGGCGGCGTTCTCGATCACCGTATCGCCCGCCGCCAGGCAGGCGGCCATCATCAGGTTCTCGGTGCCGGTCACGGTCACCATGTCCGTGAACAGGCGCGCGCCATTCAGGCGTGCGCACTTGGCGTGAACGTAGCCTTGCTCGACGGCGATATGCGCGCCCATGGCCGTCAGGCCCTTGATGTGCTGGTCCACCGGTCGGGCGCCGATGGCACAGCCGCCCGGCAGCGACACCCGTGCCTCGCCCATGCGCGCCACCAGCGGCCCGAGGACGAGAATCGACGCGCGCATGGTCTTGACCATCTCGTAGGGCGCCACCGGCTGGTCGAGGCCGGCGGCATCGAGCGTGACGGTATCGCCCTGGCGCTCGACGACGACACCCATCTGCGCCAGCAGGCGCAGCATGGTGCCGATGTCGTTCAGGTCAGGAACGTTGGTGAAGGTAACGGGTTCCGCGGTCAGCAGCGCCGCGGTCAACATCGGCAGGGCGGCATTCTTGGCGCCGGAGATTGCAGTCTCGCCGCGCAGGGGCAGCCCGCCCTCGATCAGTAATTTATCCAATGACGGCTTTCCGGAGTTCAGGCCAGCGGCAGCAGATCGGCGACGCCGTACAGCGAGGCCAGGGAACGTACGCTCTGCGGCACGCCGACGATGGCGAGCGGTTTGCCGCGCTCACCGGCAATGCGGGTCCACGCGAGCAGCACCGCGACGGCGGACGAATCGGCCTCGGCGACATCGGTCAGATCGACGACCGACACGCCGCTCAGCAGCGCCGCCTCGCCGGCTTCCCGCAGTTCGGCGGCCGTGGCGATGACCATCGGCACCGTGACCTTCAGGCGTTCGCCGGCAACTTCGATCATCGCTTGGCGGCGACCGTGCCGTCGCCCGACTTGTTCTTCGCCCGC
The DNA here is from genome assembly GCA_016235765.1 of Rhodocyclales bacterium. GTDB lineage: Bacteria > Pseudomonadota > Gammaproteobacteria > Burkholderiales > Rhodocyclaceae > Fen-999. Next base: position 7,294 of record JACRIZ010000032.1, read on the forward strand.
AACGATCCGATCAGGCCGTCGATGCCGCCGGCGCTGACTTCCTGGGCGAACGAACTGCGATAGTTGGTCACCAGGCTGACGCCGCCCACGGCGATGTCATACACCTTCCAGCCCTGCTCGGTCATGTCGAGGTTGTAGTCGATCTGCACAGGATTGGGGGAAGACGGATTTACCACCGTGCGCACCAGTACGTCGGTGTCGCCGGGCTGCATCTTGAACGGCTTGAAGTTGATCGCCTGGTTGCGGTACTCGACGAAGGCCTTCGAATAGGTTCTGACCAGCAGGGTGCGAAACTCGTCGACCAGGATCTTCTGCTGCTCGGGGGTGGCCTTGCGCCAGTCCTTGGCGACCGCCAGCCGCGTCATGTGGGGAAAGTCGAAATGCGGCAGCACCTTGGCCTCGGCCAGCTCGACTGCCTTGCGGAGATTGCCCGACTGGATGTCCTTGTCCTTGCGGACGATTTCCAGGACATCGTTCGAGACGCTGCGGACAAGCACGTCCGGCGCCATGTCCTGCGCTGTCGCGAGGGTTACCGACAACAGGCCGGCCAGGATTGCAAACAGGCGCTTCATGGTGGGTTTCCTTGGAGTTATTGATGTTATTGGTCGACTGCTCATTCCGCCTCGGGTTCCCGCGGCGGACGACCGTCGAAGACCAGGGATTGCCGGCGTTGCAGGTAGGCGTCGCGCAGGTAGGAGTACTTGTCGAGTGCCGCCTCTTCGATGATCTTGTCGGCCGGCAGCAGGTTGGCGCGCTGGTTGACCAGGCGCAACGCCGTCAGCGTATTGCGGGTCGGGACATGATCGATGCCGCCGACCGGGTCGGTCGAGGCGTCGAGCACCAATCCTGCGGCATCGCGCACGTTGCGGGGGCCGTAGACCGGCAGCACCAGATAAGGGCCTGGACCGGCGCCCCAGCGCCCAAGGGTCTGGCCAAAATCCTCGTCGTGCTTCTCGATGCCCATTTCGCTGGCAACGTCAAATATGCCGGCGATGCCAAAGGTGCTGTTGAAGACGAAGCGCGACGCATCGCCGACCGCGTCGCCCGGTTTGCCCTGCAGCAGGCTGTTGACCGAAACGAACAGGTCGCCGATGTTGTTGTAGAAATTGCCGACGCCGGTACGCACGGGGCCCGGCAGCACGGCATCGTAGCCTTGTGCAAGCGGCCGGATCAGGAAGGTGTCGAGACCCTCGTTGAAGGCGAACACGGCTCGATTGAAGCCCTCGATGGGATCGCGCGGATCCTGCGCACAGGCCTGCCCGGCAAGCAGCATGGCCCACGACGCCACCAGAACTCCTGTCCACATGCGCCGCCCGTGGGCAGCCACCGCTCTTTCCACAACCGATCCTTTCGCTACTGCTGCTGCTCGCCGGTCTCGGCGGCCTTGTTGAACAAGAACTGGCTGATCAGCTTCTCGATGACAACGGCCGACTGGGTCTTCTTGATGACGTCGCCGCCCTTGAGCATCTCCGGATCGCCGCCCACCTCGAAGCCGACGTACTGCTCGCCGAGCAGACCGGACGTCAGGATCGTGGCGAAGGTATCGCGCGGGAACTTGTAGCGACCATCCACCTGCATGGCCACCACGGCAACGTAATTATCGGAATCGAAACGGATTTCCGATACCCGGCCGACGACCACGCCGGCGCTCTTGACCGGCGCGCGGATCTTCAGCCCGCCGATGTTATCAAACTTGGCCTCGAGCCGATAAGTCTCGCCGCCGTTGGAAGCACTCAGGTTCCCCACCTTGAGCGCCAGGAACAGCAAGGAGGCGAGACCGATGGCCACGAAAAAACCAACCCACAGATCGAGCGTCAAGCGGTTCATCATGCACCCCGGAACATTAATGCGGTAAGAATGAAGTCGGCGGCGAGGATTGCCAGCGACGAAGTCACCACCGTGCGCGTCGTCGCGCCGGAAACGCCTTCGGCGGTCGGCTCTGCATCGTAACCCTCGAATACTGCAATCCAACTGACGATTACTCCGAAAACGAAGCTCTTGATGACGCCGTTCATGACGTCTTCGCGGAAGTCCACCGAAGCCTGCATCTGCGACCAGAACGATCCTTCGTCAACGCCGATCAGTTGGACGCCGACCAGATAGCCGCCAAAGACGCCCATCGCCGAGAACAGCGCCGCCAGCATGGGCATGGAGATCACGCCGGCCCAGAAGCGCGGCGCGACGACCCGGGCGATCGGATTGACCGCCATCATTTCCATGGCCGACAGTTGCTCGGTCGCCTTCATCAGGCCGATCTCGGCGGTAATCGCGGAGCCGGCGCGGCTGGCGAACAGCAAGGCCGCAACCACCGGCCCGAGCTCCCTGACCAGCGAGAGGGCCACCAGGACGCCCAGCGCCTCCGAGGAACCGTAGCGCTGCAGCGTATCGTAGCCTTGCAGGCCAAGCACCATGCCGACGAACAGCCCGGACACCAGGATGATGATCAGCGACAGCACGCCGGTGAAGTAAATCTCGCGCACGGTCAGGAAGAAGCGGCGCATCGCCGTCCCCGAGTACAACAGGGTCATGACGAAGAACCGGCTGGCAAAGCCGAGTCGCCAGAGGCGGTCGTTGACCCGTTTGCCCAGCCAGCGCAGCGCGTCGGCGATTCGTTCAGGCATGACCGGCCACCGTGTGGATTTCCTCGCCATAGGTGCGGGACGGATAGTGGAAGGCCACCGGCCCGTCCGCCTCGCCCCAGACGAACTGATGGACGTAGGGCGCATCGGAATTGCGGATATCGTCGACCGTGCCCTCGGCGACGATCTTGCCCTCCGACACGAAATAGATGTAATCGACGATCTTCATCGATTCCTGGACGTCATGGGTGACGATGATGGAACTGGCACCCAGGGCGTCGTTGAGGCTGCGGATCAGGTCGCCGATGATCGAGAGGGAGATCGGATCCAGGCCGGCAAAGGGCTCGTCGTACATCATGAGCATCGGATCGAGCGCAATGGCCCGCGCCAGGGCCACGCGCCGTGCCATGCCGCCGGAGAGTTCCGACGGCATCAGGTGCGCAACGCCGCGCAGGCCGACCGCCTCCAGCTTCATCATGACCAGGTCATGAATCATGTCGTCCGGCAAGTCGGTATGCTCGCGCATCTGGAATGCGACGTTTTCATACACCGACATATCGGTAAACAAGGCGCCGAACTGGAACAACATGCCCATGCGCCGCCGCAGGCGGTAAAGACCGCCGCTATCCAGGCCGGCGACATCCTGTCCGCCGACCGTGACCTGCCCGGAGGAGGCCTTGAGCTGGCCGCCGATCAGGCGCAGGGTGGTCGTCTTGCCGCCGCCGGATATGCCCATGATCGCCACCACCTTGCCGCGCGGAATCTTCATGTTGATTCCGGTCAGGATCGGGCGGCGATCGTAGGCGAAGTTGACGTTGGTCAGTTCGACGAGCGGTTCTGGCTGGGATTCGACGGACATGCGATCCTAAAGTGAAAAAGCCCGGGAATTCTAACAAAATTGCCGCGAACCCCCGATGGCATGCGATGATATCCGGATGATCGCTTCAACCGACCAACTGCCGCTCCTCGCCGACGCTGGCTAGGACGGCACGCAGAGGCTCAGTATGTCCGGGTCCCAGGCCGCCAAACCGTTGTCGTTGTTGCTGGTAGATGACGATCCGCTGATCGGCGAGACCCTCGCCTATTTCCTTGGCCGCGACTACGCTGTCGTCCTCGCCGCCAGCCGGTTCGACGCCCTGGCCAAGGTCCGCGAGATGGCGAGTCCGCCGGCGATCGCGCTGGTCGACCTGGGCCTGCCGCCCACCCCGCATCGACCGGACGAAGGCTTCGCCCTGGTCACCGAATTGCTGGCCCTCGCCCCGGCGATGCCGATCGTGATCCTGTCCGGCCAGAACGACGAAGCCAACGCCCGCCACGCGCGCGCGCTCGGCGCCGCCGAGTTCGTCGCCAAGCCGGCCGACCCGGAAATGCTGCGGCGGACCTTGCAGGGCCTGCTGGCTTACGGGACGCGCTTGCCGGCGACCGCCATCGAATTGATCGGCGACAGCCCGCCGATGGACAAATTGCACGCCCAGCTCCGCCAGTACGCCGATTCTCCTTTCCCGGTGCTCATCGAAGGGGAATCCGGCAGCGGCAAGGAACTCGCGGCGGAGGCGCTGCATCGACTCTCCGCGCGTACCGCGCAGCCCTACCTCGCGCTCAATTGCGCCGCCATTTCGCCGAACCTCGTCGAGCCGGCCCTGTTCGGCCAGGCCAAGGGCGCCTTCACGGGCGCCGTCGGCAGTCGGGCCGGCTATTTCGAGGAAGCCGGCGACGGCACGCTGTTCCTCGACGAGATCGGCGAATTGCCGCTCGACCTGCAGCCCAAGCTGTTGCGCGTGCTGGAGAACGGCCAGTACCAGCGCGTCGGCGAAACCCAGCAGCGCGTGTCGCGGGCGCGCGTGATCGCGGCCACCAACCGCGACCTCAAGCGGGAAGTCCGCGAAGGCCGCTTCCGCGCCGACCTCTATCATCGCCTGTCGGTATTCACGATCAGCGTGCCGCCCTTGCGCGAGATGGGCGCCGACCGCTTCCTGCTGCTCGACCACTTCCGCCAGCGCTACGCTCAGGCGGACAGCGGCAACGCCTTCACGCTGACTCCCGAGGCGGCAGCCTGCTGGGCCGACTACCACTTCCCGGGCAACGTGCGCGAACTGCGCAATATCGTCATCCGCCTGCTGGCGAAACACGATGGCCGCCCGATCAGCCGCACTGACCTCGAAGCCGAACTCGACACCACCAGCGCCCCGGCGACCGCCGCCGCGATGCCGAACGACGACGAGCAACTGGCGACGCTGGCGCTCCGCCACCTGCGCGAAACCACGCGCTTCAGCCTCGACGAGACCCTGCAGCGTTGGGAAGCGGCCTACATAGCCGCCGCGCAGCAACTGACCCACGGCAACGTCAGCCAGGCGGCGAAACTGCTTGGCATCAATCGCACCACGCTGTACAACCGCATGGAAGTTCTCTCCCGCTTGCCGGGCGACACCACTGATACCGGAACCCGATAACCATGTACCTGGAGCATTTCGGCCTCACCGAGGTCCCCTTCCGCATCACCCCGCACACCGAGTTCTTCTTTGCCGGCGCCAACCGCGGCGCCACGCTGGAGGCGCTGATCTACGCCATCATCCACGACGAAGGCATCGTCAAGGTGAGCGGCGAGGTCGGCAGCGGCAAGACCATGCTCTGCCGCGTGCTCATGGAACGGTTGCCGCCCCATGTCGTGATCGTCTACCTGGCCAACCCGTCCCTGTCGCGCGACGACATCCTGTTCGCCATCGCCGACGACCTCGACCTCAAGGTTCCGGACAACGCGCGCACCAGCGCGGTCGTCCGCACCCTGCATGCCAAGCTGATCGAACTGCATGCCGCGGGCCGCCAGGTCGTGGTGCTGATCGACGAGGCGCATGCCATGCCGATCGAAACGCTCGAAGAAGTGCGCCTGCTGTCCAACCTGGAAACCAGCCACCACAAGCTGCTGCAACTGGTCATGTTCGGCCAGCCTGAACTCGACGAGATCCTGGGCCGGCCGGACATGCGGCAGCTCAAGGAACGCATCACCCAGAACTTCGCCCTCGAGCCGTTGCGCCGCGACGATATCGCCGAGTATCTCGATTTCCGCATGCGCACCGCCGGCTACCGCGGCCCGCAATTGTTCTCGGCCGGCGCCATCAAGCTGATCGCCAGCGCCTCGCTGGGCCTGACGCGCCGCATCAACATCCTCGCCGAGAAATCGCTGCTCGCCGCCTTCGCGGAAGGCGCCCACGAGGTCACGCCGAAGGAAGTCGGCGCCGCGATTCGCGACACCGAGTACGACCGCCCCCGCATCGCGACGCAGCGTCGGATCGCGATCGTCGCGGGCGCCGTGGCGGCGTTGCTCGTCGCGGCCGCGGCCGTGGTCGCGAATCTGCCCACGCGACCGGCGGCGCCTGCCCCTGCGCCCGTCGCAGTGGCGCCGGTCGAGCTTGCACCGGCGCCGGTGCCGCCCGTGGCCGAGGTAGCGACGCCGCAAGAAGGCGTATCGCCACCGCTGACTTCGCCACCGCCGACTTCGCCGGCGCCTGCGCAGATCGTCAGCCCCGCGGCCGCCACTGCACTCGCGGCTTCGGTCGCCCAATTGCGGCCGCTTGCGCAGGAGCGCCTGCGCGAAACGCAGCAATGGATCTCGACGACCGAAGGCCGACGCTGGTTCATACAACTCGTCGCCACCAATACCAGCCAGATCGAGTATGCCCAGAACTACCTGGCGATGGCCGACCGCATGCTGCAGCCCGAGCGCGCGCGGCTGTACATGGCGGACACCGGCAAGGAACAGCGCATCGGCATCATCTACGGCGAATTCCCCAGTGCGGCTGCCGCGAGTTCCGCCATCGAGCAGCTTCCGCCGGAACTCCGGGCGGGCAGCCCTTTCCCGCGACAAGTTTTGTGGCTAAAGTAAGCTTTGCATAGTATGCTGTAACAGCCTGACTCATAAGAATCAAGTACCTACGCAACACCACGAAGCCGAGGCATCGATGAAACCTGGATTTTCTGCCGCGCCCCTGCTGGCGCTGATGATTGCCGCCTGCAGCACGGCGCCTGTCGCTCCCCCGTCGGCCGGCCATATCGAAGCCAGTGCGCAGGCTGCGCCGGTGACCGCGACCAGCATTCCGCAACCGGTGCAGAACACAGTGACCCCGCCGAAGCCGAAGGCGACGGCCAAAGTCGAAACCTATAGCGTCGTCGTGAACAATGTGCGGGTACAGGATCTCCTCTTCGCCCTGGCGCGCGATGCCAAGGTGAACGTCGACGTTCATCCCGGCATCTTCGGCACGGTTACCCTGAATGCCATCGACCAGACGCTGCCGCAACTGCTGACGCGGATCGCCAAGCAGGTCGATATGCGCTGGGAGATGGACGGCCCGAATCTCGTCGTCATGCCCGATTCGCCCTATCTGCAGAGCTACAAGGTCGACTACGTCAACATGTCCCGCGAAACGGAGGGCGCAGTCACGGTGACCACCCAGGTCGCCTCGACGGGTGCCGGCGCCAGCGCCACCGCCGGCGGCGGCGCTTCCGGCGGCGGCGGCAACAATTCGCTGACGCGGATCAAGAACGAAGCCAAGCACCGCTTCTGGGAAACCCTCGACAAGAACATCAAGGACCTCCTGCGCGAAACCGACAAGATCCTGCCGGAAGGCTCGTCGGAAACGGTCATCGAGCGTGCCGACCAGCAGGCCACCACCGGCACGGGTACCCAGGCGGCGGGCGGCAGGGGCACCGCGGCAAGCCAGGCGGGAATCGCCGGCAGCCCGAATGCCGCAACCCTCCAGCAGTCCGGCACCACGGTGGTCAAGCGCACCACCTTCCGCGAAGCGGCCTCGGTCATCGTCAATCCGGAGTCCGGCATCGTCGCCGTACGCGCCACGGGGCGCCAGCACGAGCGCGTGCAGGAATTCCTCAGCCAGGTCATGGCCTCGGCACGCCGCCAGGTGCTGATCGAAGCCACCATCGCCGAGGTCACCCTGTCCGACAACTATCAGCAGGGCATCGACTGGAAGGTCGCGCCGCTCGGCGGCAAGGGCTTCACGATCACCCAGTTGGCCAACACGGTCGCAGGTACCGCCCTGCCGAAGGAAATCGTCAACATCGCCTTCAACAACACGACCTCGCGCCTGGGCAGCATCACGTCGGCGGTGAAGCTGCTGGACGAGTTCGGTACCGTCAAGGTGCTGTCGAGTCCCAAGATTTCGGTACTGAACAACCAGACCGCCGTCCTGAAGGTGGTCGACAACCTGGTCTACTTCACCATCAAGGCCGATACGACCTCCAATGCCAACACCAGCACCACCACCTTCACGACCAACCTGAACTCGGTCCCGGTCGGCCTGGTGATGAACGTCACGCCGCAGATCAGCGAGAACGACACGGTGCTGCTCAACATCCGGCCCAGCATCTCCCGCAAGTTCGGCGACGTGATCGATCCCAATCCCGACCTGCAACGGCTGGGCATCGAGAACAAGATCCCGGTCATCCGCACCCGCGAGATGGAATCGATGATCCGGATCGAGAACGGCAACATCGCGGTCATGGGCGGCCTGATGGAGGACGGCCAGGAAAACGCCGATACGGCGATTCCCGCCATTTCGCGCATCCCGATTCTTGGCAACTTCTTCCAGAACAAGAACGACACCCGCCGCAAGACCGAACTGGTGGTATTCCTCCGCCCGGTGGTCATCCGGAACGCGAGCATCGAGGGCGACTATGCATCGTTCCGCGACCAGTTGCCGCGCAGGGACTTCTTCGATGGCGCCGTTGGGCCGAATCGCCGCTTCGGCAACGACGGAGGCGGACGGTGAGCCTGCTGATGGATGCCCTGAAGCGGGCCGAACTCGCCAAGCAGCAGGGGCAGCAGTCCGACCCGGGTTCGGAACTGTCGCTCGAGCCGACCGCGGCGGCGGAAACCGACCCGGCACCGGCGACCCTGCCTGAACTGCCGGCCAAACTGGAGGACCTCGACGACGAGTTCATGGAGCAAGCCAGCAAGCCCGCCGTCCAGCGCAAGCCTGCCGGGACCGAGCCTGCGCAGCACGCGGGCGCAGCGTCCCGACGCGGCGGCAGGAAGTCGCCGCCGGCATCCGCACCAGCGGCGGAAACCGCAGCGGAACGCGACGCCATCCGCAACGCCTTTGCGGCCAAGGGCGGCATCGGCAACGAACGCAAACTGGTCCTGATCGCCGCCGCGCTGGCCTTGCTGGCGGTCGGCGCCATCGGTATCTGGTTCTGGCTCGCATTCAAGCCGGCGCCCGGCTTGGCCACCGCCAGTGCACCCACGAGCCAGGACATCGCTGCCCGGCAAGGCGGCATCGTTGCCGTTGCGCCCGAAGCGCGCCAGGCAACGCCCGCCACCGGCACGATCACGGCACCCGTGTCGGCCAGACCGACGGCGCCGCAGGACGAGGAAGACGAAGAGGCGACGACATCGCGCGCCATCGTCCGCGAGCCTGCGCCCCGTCGGCCGGCAGCCGCCGCCTTGCCGCCCGCCGGCGACACCGCGATTCGCGTCACCAAAGCCAGCACGAGCGTGGAACCCGGCGTGGCGGAAGGCTATCGTCTGCTGCTGGCAGGAAACCTGACGGCCGCCAAAGCCGCCTACGCCGAAGCCTTGCGCAACGATCCGCGCAATGCCGACGCACTCCATGGCATTGCCGCCATCGCGCTCCGCCAGGGCAAGGCCGACGAGGCCGAAGCAGCCTACCTGCGCATCCTCGAAGCCAACCCCGCCGACCCGACCGCCCAGGCGGCCATGGTCGGCCTGAGCGGCCAGGGCGACCCCGTTGCCGGCGAGAGCCGCATGAAGTCGCTGCTGTCCGCGCAGGGCGATCTGCCCGTCGTAAACTTTGCGCTCGGCAATCTCTATGCGCGCCAGCAGCGCTGGAGCGAAGCCCAGCAGGCGTACTTCAAGGCCATCACCGCCGATGCCGGCAATCCCGACTACCTGTTCAATCTGGCGATCAGCCTCGACCAGTTGCACCAGCCCAAGCTTGCCGCCCAGTACTACGGCCAGGCACTGAACGCGGCCGAGACACGCCCGGCAGCCTTCGACCGCAACCTCGCGGCAAGGCGGATCCGCGAGTTGCAGCCCTGACCAGGACAGTGGCAGCGCCAGCCCGCAACCGATGACCCGATGATGAACTCGCCCACGCCCCACCGCCGCCCGATCGGCCAGATCCTGATCTCGCAGGGAATCATCAGCGAAGATCAACTGCGCATCGCGTTGCTGGAGCAGATGAAGTCCAACCAGCCGGTCGGCAAGCTGCTGGTGTCGCTCGGCTTCGTCTCGGAAGCGACGCTGCGCGATGCGCTCGGCGAGTCGCTCGGCCAGAAGTCGGTCGACCTCGGCCATGCCATCGTCGATCCGGCCGCATTGCGGCTGGTGCCGCGCGAGACGGCCAAGCGTCACGGGGTGCTGCCGCTCGATTACTCGCCGGAACAGCACCGCCTGACCATCGCCATCGCCGACGTCAATGACATCGTCGCGCTGGACAAGCTGCGGGCGCTGGTGCCGCACGAACTGCTGATCGAAACGCTGCTGGCCGGCGAGTCGGAAATCGCGCGCGCCATCGACCAGTACTATGGCCATGAGTTGTCGATCGACGGCATCCTGCACGAGATCGAGACCGGCGAAATCGACTACCGCACCCTCGCGGCGTCGATGGACGAATACAGCCAGCCGGTCGTCCGGCTGGTCGGCGCGCTGCTTACCGATGCGGTGAAGCGCGAAGCCTCGGACATCCACTTCGAGCCGGAAGCCAGTTTTCTGCGCATCCGGTACCGGATCGACGGCATCCTGCGCCAGATCCGCGCCCTGCACAAATCGTACTGGGCGGCGATGGCCGTGCGCATCAAGGTCATGAGCGGCATGAACATCGCCGAGACACGGGCGCCGCAGGATGGCCGCATCTCGCTCAACATCAGCGGCCGGCTGGTCGACTTCCGCGTCGCCGCGCAACCGACCATCCACGGCGAAAACATCGTCCTGCGCATCCTCGATCGCCAGAAGGGCATCGTACCGCTCGACCAACTCGGCCTCGACGACCAGCAGATCGAATCGCTCAAGCTGATGATCGCCCGTCCGGAAGGCATCATCCTGGTCACCGGCCCGACCGGCAGCGGCAAGACCACCACGCTCTACTCGGTGCTGAACCACATCAATTCCGAGGGCCAGAACATCATGACCCTCGAAGATCCCGTCGAGTATCCGATGGCGATGATCCGGCAGACCTCGGTCGCGGAAGCCGCCAAGCTCGACTTCGCCAACGGCATCCGCTCGATGATGCGCCAGGACCCCGACGTGATCCTGGTCGGCGAAATCCGCGATGCCGACACGGCCGAAATGGCCTTCCGCGCTGCCATGACCGGCCACCAGGTCTACTCGACGCTGCACACCAACTCGGCCATCGGCGCGGTGCCGCGCCTGCTCGACATCGGCATCCTGCCGGACATCATGGCCGGCAACATCATCGGCGTGGTCGCCCAGCGCCTGGTGCGCCGCCTCTGCCCGAATTGCCGCAAGTCCTATACCGCGCAGCCGCACGAGCGCCGCCTGCTCGGCATGGACCGCGCCGGCCACGCACCGCTGCTCTACCGGGCGGCCGGCTGCGACCATTGCGACTTCCAGGGCTACCGGGGCCGCCTGGCGATCATGGAAGTGCTGCGCCTGGACGGCGAAATCGACGAACTGATCGCCCGGCGTGCCACGGCCCGCGAGATCAGCAAGGCCGCGCTGGCCAAGGGCTTCCGCACGCTGGCCGAAGACGGCCTGCGGCGGGTGCTCGACGGCTCGACGTCCATCGAGGAAGTCGCGCGGGTCGTCGATCTAACGGAGAGAATGTAGTGGCCCTGTACGCCTACAAGGCCATGAACACGGACGGCCGCATCGTGCTGGGCCGCCTCGACGCGATCAACCCGATCGACCTCGAACTGCGCCTCAAGCGCATGGATCTCGACTTCATCAAGGGCAGCCCGGTCAAGCAGAGCGGCATGTTCGGCGGCAAGGGCGCCAGCCGCCGCGAGTTGATCAACTTCTGCTTTCACCTCGAGCAGCTCACCCGCGCCGGCGTCTCCATTCTCGACGGCCTGACCGACTTGCGCGACAGTCTAGAGAACCCGGCCTTCCGCGAAGTCGTCGCCGGCATGATCGAAAGCATCGATGGCGGCCGCACCCTGTCACAGGCCATGGCCGAGCATCCGCGCGTCTTTGACGGGGTGTTCGTCAGCCTGGTGTCGGCCGGCGAGAGCACGGGCAAGCTCCAGGAGGTCCTCACCAACCTGGTCGAATCGCTCAAGTGGCAGGACGAACTGGCGGCGCAAACCAAGAAGCTGATCATGTATCCGGCCTTCATGGGCACGGTGGTGGTTGCCGTGGTCGTCTTCATGATGATGTATCTGGTGCCCAAGATGGTCGGCTTCATCAAGGGCATGGGTCATGAATTGCCCCTGCATACCAAGATCCTGATCTGGACCTCGAACATTTTCGTCAACTATTGGTATCTGGTACTGGGCATCCCGCTCGTCGCCGCCATCGGCATCGCGTTCCTGGTGCGCACCAACCCGCATGCGCGCTACCGGTTCGACGAGATCAAGCTGCGCCTGCCGGTGGTCGGCAATATCCTGCGCAAGGTGATCCTGTCGCGCTTCGCGGGAGTCTTCGCCATGATGTACTCGTCGGGCATCTCGATTCTCGATTCGCTGCGCGCCACCGAAGGCGTGGTCGGCAACCAGGTCATCAAGGCCGGCCTGGAACGCGTCGGCGAAATGATCGCCGAAGGCCAGAGCATCACGGTCGCCTTCCAGAACGTCGGCCTGTTCCCGCCGCTGGTGCTGCGCATGCTGCGGGTCGGCGAGAATACCGGCGGTCTCGACACCGCGCTGATCAACGTCAGCTACTTCTACAGCCGCGACGTCCGCGAGTCCATCGGCCGCCTGCAGGGCATGATCGAACCGGCGCTGACCGTCGTGCTGGGTCTGGTGCTCGGCTGGGTCATGCTGTCGGTGCTCGGCCCGATTTACGACACCATCACCAAGCTCAAGATATAGTCGGACCATGACCGCCCGCCGCCTGCTCTTCCTCGACTCGCTCGGACTCACCGCCTACCGCTGGCAAACCGGCGGGCCGCATGCCGAGGCGACCTTCACCGCCGATTCGGCCGGCCTGGAGGCCTTCGACGAATACCTCAACCAGCGCCACACCAGCCTGTTCTACCTGCTGGCCGACGTGGCCGACGAGGGCTTCCAGATCGAGGATCTGCCCTATGTGCATGGCAGCGACCGCGACGAGATGCTGCAGCGCAAGCTGTCGCAGTATTTCTATGGCACGCCGCTGTCGATGGCCATGTCGCTGGGGCGGGCCAAGACCGGCCGCCGCGACGAGAAGTTCCTGTTCGCCGGACTGACCGGCTATCCGCAATTCGAGCCCTGGCTGCAGACCATCCGCGGCGCCGAAGCGCAACTGGCAGGCGTGTACTCCGTGCCGCTGGTGCTGATCAGCCTGGTCGGCAAGGTCGTCGACAAAACCAAGCCGGTGCTGCTGATGTCGGTAACCCGCGCCGGCCTGCGCCAGACCTTCTTCGACAGCGGCCAGTTGCGTTTCTCGCGCCTGACGCCGATGGCGACGAACATGGTCGGCGAGGTCGCCACCGCTTGCGGCACCGAGACGAAGAAGATCTACCAGTACCTGGCCAGCCAGCGCCTGGTCGTACGCGACGCGCCCCTGCAGACGCTGGTACTGGCGCACCCCAGCCATTTCGGCATCATCGGCGACCGCTGCGAGAGTACGCCCGAGCGCCAGGTGCAAATGGTGGACCTGGTCGCCGAGGCGGCGAAGCACGGCCTCAAGGAAGTGCCGGCCGACTCGCGCGGCGACGCCTTGTTCCTGCACCTGCTGGCTCGGCAGGCCCCAAGCGACCAGTTCGCGCCTGCTCCGGAGCGCCGCCAGTTCCGCCTTTGGCAGACCCGCGTCGCCCTGAACGGCATCGCCGGCGTGGTCCTTGCGGCCAGCCTGCTGTATGCCGGCAGCCAGATGATCAACCACGTCGAACTGTCCGGCGCCAACGGTCTGCTGCAGTCGGAAGTCGACCTCGGCAAGCGGCGTTACAGCGGCATGCTGCAGGACCTGCCCCCAGTGTCGATCAGCTACGACAGCCTGCGCGTGCTCACCGACCGCTTCGAGGCGCTTGCCAAGCGCAGTCCGGGGCCCGAGCCGATGCTCGAGCACATCAGCCTGGCGCTCAGCAAGTCGCCCAAGGTCGACCTGACCAAGCTCGACTGGTCGATAGCCAACAGCCCCGACGAAACCCCGTCCGGCATCGGTGCCGCCAGCCGAGGCAATGCCGGCGGCCCGGCGGCGACCGGCAGCGGCTACGCTGTGGTGCGTATCCAGGCCCAGCTTCCCCTGTCCATGGTCAGCGACCATCGCAGCCAGCTCGACGCGGTCAATGCCTTTGCCGAAATGTTGCGCGGTCCCGACATCCAGGTCCAGGTGCTGACGCTGCCCTTCGAAACCGAGTCGGGCAAGTCGATCCGCAGCACGGACGCCAGCGGCCTGGTCGATCCGCCGCGATTCGTCCTCAAGATGGCGCGCAAGCTATGAACATCTCGACCAACGACTTCGTCAGGATCCGCTGGGGACTCGCCTTCCTGCTTCTCTCCCTCGTCCTCGCCTTTGCCATGACCACCACCGCGCGCAAGCTGGTCGAGAAGGCGCAGATGGAGCAACGGCAGCTCGAAATCCAGCAGCGCGAAATTCGCACCCGCCTGAGCCGGGCGCCGGAAGAAGAGCGCGAACTGCGCAACAAGATCGCGCTGTTCCTGCAACTGCAGGAGCGCGGCGTGATCGGCCAGGAAGAGCGGCTCAACTGGGTCGAGCAAATCTCCCGCATCACGGCCGCGCGCCGCCTGTTCGACATCCAGTACGAAATCGCACCGCAGAAGCCACTGAGCGAATCGCTGCTGCCCGGCGGCGCCGCGGCCGGCGACTACGAGTTCATGTCCAGCACCATGAGCCTGCAAATGCCGCTCTTGCACGAAGACGACCTGCTCGGCTTCCTGGCCGACCTGCAACGGAACGTGCATGCCCACCTGCTGGTGCGCGACTGCGCCATCGAGCGCCTGGCGCAGGGACAGGAACGCGGGGTTGCGGCGCAACTGCGCGCCGTCTGCACCATCGACTGGATCACCCTCCGGGAGAAGCGGCAATGAGCGGCGTACCGCGACGACTGACCTTTTGCATCGCCTGCACCATCGCGCTCGCCGCCGCTGGCAGTGCCTGGGCCGCGCCGCTCGGCCGCCTGTTCATGACCCCCGAGCGCCGCGCCATCCTGGAACGGCAGCGCCAGCTCAACATCCAGGAAGTCCAGACCATCGAGGGCTCCACCGTCACCCTCGACGGTGTGGTGACGCGTTCCAGCGGCCGCAGCACCGTCTGGGTGAATCAACGGCCGCAGAACGAGAACACGCTCGGCACCGGGGTCTCCGCCGTCGTCTCGCCCAAGGAACCCGCCCGGGTCATCGTCACCCCGGGCGAGGAAGCCCCCGCCTCCCTGAAGGTCGGCGAATCGATCAATCGGGGCACGCGCGAAAAGACCGACGCGCTCGGCGACGGGCACATCTCGGTCAAGCCCGCGCAGTAAGCGCCGCCATGCGCAGGCCTTTCCGTCCTCGCCGCTCGGGTCGCGGCATTGCGCTCATCGGATTGCTTGCCCTGCTCATCGCCGGCGTGCTTGCCTACCTGGTAACAACGCTCGGCCCTGAGGC
>JACRIZ010000034.1 GCA_016235765.1 Rhodocyclales bacterium
CAGGCCGACTACGTCGGCGGCGAGATGGTCGTCACCCATATCGAGGCGGCCCGGTAGGGACGGAATTATGACATTCAGAGCAACTGCCCTCGTTCTTGCGCTGCTGACCAGTCATGCGGTCGCCGGCACGCCGGTGGTGGAAGTGTATAAGCATCCCGACTGCGGTTGCTGCGGCCTCTGGGTCGAGCACCTGAAGCAGAACGGTTTTGATGTGAAGGTGCGTGACGTGGCCGACGTCGGCGCGATACGCAATCGGCTGGGCATGCCCGAGAAGTTCGCCGCCTGCCACACGGCGAAGGTCGGCGACTACTTGGTCGAGGGCCACGTGCCGGCGGCCGACGTAAAGCGCCTGCTGGTGGCGAAGCCGAAGGCGCTCGGCATCGCCGTGCCGTCGATGCCGCCCGGTTCGCCTGGCATGCCCAGCCCGAAACCCGTTGCTTACGAGACGCTGCTGGTGCAGCCTGACGGCTCCTATACTACCTACGCGCGCCACTGATTCGGGCAGGCTGGGAGGACGGTCCATGAAGAACAAGAAACCGGTTGTGCTCCTGGTGGCGGCCTGGGTGTTAGTCTTGGGCGTCGCCCGGGCCGAGGCGCCTCTGGGGGCGGGGGTCGACGAGCTTCTCGACTACGCCCGCAATCACAATCCCGAGTTTGCCGCCATGCGCCACGAGGCCGCGGCGGCGGTCGAGCGCGTGCAGTCGGCGGGCGCTTTGGCCGATCCGACGGTGCGGATGGAACTGCAGAATTTCACCAACTCCGATTCCGATGCCAACCCCAGCCTGCTGCCGTCCCGTGTCGGCAGCACCAAGTACACGGTGATCCAGCCGCTGCCCTGGTGGGGCAAGCGGGACCTGAAGCGCGAGGTAGCGGCGGCTGCGGCCGATGAGACGACCGCCCGTGCTGCCGGCACCTGGACCGAGCTTTCCGCCCGCATCAAAGTGGCCTATGCGCTTTACTTTCAGACCAGCCGCCAACTCGCCCTGACCAGGGAAGTTCTGGACTTGGTGGAGCGGCTCGGCGGTATTGCCCAAGTGCGTTATGCCGGCGGTTTGGCTCCCCAGGCGGATGCGATCCGTGCCCAGGTGGAGCGAACAGCCATGCAGAACGAGTTGATCGCGCTCGACACGGAACGCCACCATGCGATGGTCCGGCTCAACGCGCTGCTGGCCCGTCCGATCATAGCCGCACTTGCCGAACCTGAGCGCTTGCGTCCCATGCCGGCGGCCGTGACGCTCGACGCCACGGTCCTGGAAGCGCGACTCAGGGACAGGAACCCCCAGCTGTTCGCTGAGGACGCCAAGGTGCGCGCCGCCGAGAAGAGTCGGGACCTTACCTATCGAAATCGCTACCCGGACTTCGCCGTCGGCGTCTCACCGATCCAGATGCGCAACCGCATCAACGAATGGGAGCTGATGGTCGAGATGAACATTCCGCTCCAGCAGGGCAGCCGGCGCGCCCAAGAGCGCGAGGCCGAGCGCATGCTCGATGCGGCGCGCTCGCGCAAGGAGGCGGCCGCCAACCAGTTGCTTTCCGATCTCGGCGAGAACCTGGCGCTGATCGATGCGGCCCGCCGGACCGAGGGCCTGATCGAGTCCAGTCTGCTGCCGCAGGCCGAACTTGCGTTCCATGCCTCCCTGGCCGGCTACGAGACGGGCAAGGTCGATTTCGCCACCGTCCTCGATTCCCAGCGTCAGATCCGCCGCACCAAACTTGATCTGATCAAGACCCGGGCCGAGCTGCAGATGCGTTTGGCCGACATCGAACGACTCATCGGTGAAGACTTATGACCAACGGAAATCCCCCCGGGATGAACAAGACGACCGCTTTGATCATCGCCGTGGTTCTGTTGGCGGCCGGCCTGGGCGGCGGCTATTGGCTCGGCTCGACAAAAGTCAGCCATGGCGACACGCCGTCGGCCACAGCCGCGCCGGCCGGCAAGAAACTGCTCTATTACCGGAACCCTATGGGCCTGCCGGATACTTCGCCGGTACCGAAGAAGGACCCGATGGGCATGGACTACATCCCCGTCTATGAGGGCGGGGACGAGGCGGGAAGCGGCGATTCGGGCAGCGGCATCAAGCTCTCGACGGAGAAGGTGCAGAAGCTCGGCGTGCGCACCGAAGCCGCGACGAAGCGTGTCCTCGACAAGACGGTGCGCGCCGCCGGCCGTGTCGAGGTCGACGAGCGGCGCGTTCATGCCGTGGTGCCGAAGTTCGAGGGCTGGGTCGAACGCCTGCATGTCAATGTCACGGGCCAGCCGGTGGCGCTCGGCGAGCCGCTGTTCGAGGTGTACAGCCCGGAGCTCGTTTCCGCCCAGCGCGAATACCAAGTGGCGGCCCGGGGTCTCGACAGCCTCAAGGGCGCCTCAAACGAGGCGCAGGCGGGCATGCGCGGCATTGCCGATGCGGCGCTGGTGCGCCTGGCCAACTGGGATATCTCCGATGAGCAGGTCAAGGCGCTCGCCGCTGGCGCCGAACCGCGCCGCACGCTCACCTTTCGTTCGCCGGCCAATGGCATCGTGCTCGAGAAGAAGGCGCTTGCGGGTATGCGCTTCATGGCCGGCGAGAGTCTTTACCAGGTGGCGGATCTTTCCGCGGTCTGGGTGGTGGCCGATGTATTCGAGCAGGACATTGCGCTCGTCAAGCAGGGCCGCAAGGCCAGGGTGCGGATCAACGCTTACCCGGACAAGGAGTTCGAGGGCACCATCACCTATGTCTATCCGACGCTCAAGCCCGAGACGCGCACGATCCCCGTCCGCCTCGAGCTCGCCAATCCCGGTGGCCTGCTCAAGCCCGCCATGTTCGCCCAAGTGGAGCTGTCGGCTGCCGGGCGCGGCAAGCTGCTGACGGTGCCGAGCTCGGCGGTGATCAACACCGGTACCCGTCACGTCGTGCTGGTGCAGACAGGCGAGGGCAGCTTCGAGCCGCGCGACATCAAGCCCGGCGCCGAGAGCGACGACTACGTGGAAGTGCGCGAGGGCGTCAAGGATGGCGAACAGGTCGTCGTCGCCGCCAACTTTCTGATCGACGCCGAAAGCAACCTCAAGGCGGCGCTCGGCGGAATGGAGAAGCCGAAGGCCACCGCCGGCCATCAGGCGGTCGGGACGCTCGACGCGATCGAGGACGGCACGGTTTCGATTACGCACGAGCCGGTTGCCAGCCTCGGCTGGCCGGCGATGACCATGGAGTTCATTCCGGCAAATCCGGCACTGTTCTCCGGCGTCAAGCCCGGCAGCCACATTGCCTTCGAGTTCGTCGAAAGGAGTCCCGGCGAGTGGGTCGTGACCAAGGTCGAGAAGAGGCACTGACATGCTGAATCGCCTCATCGACTGGTCGGCGCGGAACCGCTTCCTCGTCATGCTTGCGACACTTCTGGTGGTGCTGGCGGGCGTTTATGCGGTGGTGAAGACGCCGCTCGATGCGCTGCCCGACCTTTCGGACGTGCAGGTCATCATCTACACCGAGGTTCCCGGCCAGGCGCCGCAGGTGGTGGAGGACCAGGTCACCTATCCGCTGACCACGGCCATGCTCTCGGTGCCGAAGTCCAAGGTGGTGCGCGGTTTCTCGTTCTTCGGCGCCTCCTTCGTCTATGTGATCTTTGACGACGGCACCGACATCTACTGGGCGCGCTCGCGCGTCCTCGAGTACCTGAACTTCGCCTCGGGGCGCCTGCCGCGCGGCGTCACGCCCCAGATCGGCCCCGATGCCACCGGCGTAGGCTGGGTCTACCAGTACGCAGTGCTCGGCGCACAGAAAACCCTGGCCGAGCTTCGTACGATCCAGGACTGGTATCTGCGCTACCAGTTGACCAAGGCCCACGGCGTCGCCGAAGTGGCTTCGGTGGGAGGCTTCGTCCAGACCTATCAGGTGACGGTAGATCCCGTCAAGTTGCGCGCCTACGGCGTGCCCCTGGCCCGCGTGGCCCGGGTGATCCGCGAGTCGAACCGCGACGTCGGCGGCCGTGTCATCGAACTGGCCGAGACCGAGTTCATGGTCCGCGGTAAGGGCTATCTGCGCGGCCGCGGCGACATTGAGGCGCTTGTCGTCAAGTCCGAGGGCGGCGTGCCAGTGCTGATTCGCGACATCGCACGCGTGGAAATGGCCCCCGATGAGCGCCGCGGGCTTACCGAACTCAACGGCGAGGGTGAGGTGGTCTCGGGCATCGCCATGGCCCGCTACGGCCAGAACGCCCTCGAGGTGATCCACAACATCAAAGACAAGATCGCCGAGATCGGCCCCGGCCTGCCTGCAGGCGTGACCGTGGAGACCGTCTATGACCGCTCGGACCTGATCCACCGAGCCATCGAGAACCTGAAGACGACGCTGCTCGAAGAGAGCCTGATCGTCGCCCTGGTTTGCGTGGTGTTTCTGCTCCACGTGCGCAGCGCCCTGGTGGCGATCCTGATGCTGCCGGTGGGGGTGCTGATCGCTTTCATCGCCATGCGCCTCCTGGGCATGAACTCCAACATCATGAGTCTGGGCGGCATCGCCATCGCGATCGGCGCCATGATCGACGCCGCCATCGTCATGATCGAGAACGCCCACAAGCACCTGGAGCGCCTGAAACCGGGCGAGTCGAGGACGGAGGCGATGATCGCCGCCTGCAAGGAGGTGGGACCAGCGCTGTTCTTTTCGTTGCTGATCATCACCGTTTCCTTCCTGCCGGTGTTCACGCTCGAAGCCCAGGAAGGCCGACTCTTCTCGCCGCTCGCCTACACCAAGACCTTCGCCATGGCAGGCGCCGCCATGCTTTCGGTGACACTGGTGCCGGTGCTAATGATGTTCTTCATCCGCGGCAAGATCCTGCCGGAGGCCAGGAATCCGGTGAACCGCTTCCTGATCTGGGTCTATCGCCCCGTCATCGCCTGGGTGATGCGCTGGAAGAAGCTCACCATCGCGCTGGCGGGCGTCTCGCTGGCGCTGACTTTGTGGCCGGCATCGAGGCTCGGTACCGAATTCATGCCGACGCTCAACGAAGGCACACTGTTCTACATGCCGGCCTCGCTGCCTGGCATGTCGGTGACCAAGGCGGCAGAGCTCTTACAGACCCAGAACAAGATCATCAAGAGCTTCCCCGAGGTCGCCTCGGTCTATGGCAAGGCCGGGCGCGCCGCCACGGCTACGGACCCGGCGCCGCTGGAGATGTTCGAGACCGTGATCAACCTCAAGCCGGAAGACCAATGGCGCCCCGGCATGAATGTCGACAAACTGATTGCCGAGATGGACAAGGCGCTCCAGTTCCCGGGCGTGGCCAACTCCTGGACGATGCCGATCAAGGCACGCATCGACATGCTGGCGACGGGCATCCGCACGCCGATCGGCATCAAAGTGTTCGGCAAGGACTTGGCCGAGATGGAGCGCCTTGCCAAGGAGATCGAGGCCGTGGTCAAGGCCGTGCCGGGCACGACGAGCGCCTTCGCCGAGCGCATCACCGGCGGCTTCTACCTCAACATCGAGCCCGACCGCATGCAGCTCGCTCGCTACGGACTCACGGTCGGCGAGTTCCTGGACGTGATCGCGACGGCCCTGGGCGGCGAGATGGTGACCACAACGGTCGAGGGCCGCGAGCGCTTCGGCGTCAGCATCCGCTATCCGCGGGAACTCCGGGACGATCCGCGCAAGATCGCCACCGAGGTGCTGGTGCCGGTCGAAGGCGGCATGGGGGGGCCCCAGGCCATGGTGCCGCTCGGCCAGCTCGCCAAGGTGGAAATCGCCAAGGGCGCTCCGAGCATTCGCACCGAGAATGCACTGCTCTCGGCCTACATCTATGTCGATATCCGCGACCGCGACATCGGTTCCTACGTCGACGACGCCCGCAAGGCCGTGGCCGAACAGGTCAAGTTCCCGCCCGGCTACTACATCGCGTGGAGCGGCCAGTTCGAGTACATGGAGCGGGCCATCGAGAAGCTGAAGATCGTGCTGCCGGTGACCATGCTGATCATCTTCCTGCTGCTCTACATGAACTTCCGGCGCCTTACCGAGACGCTGATCGTCATGCTCTCGGTGCCCTTCGCGCTGGTCGGCGGCGTCTGGCTGATGTGGTGGCTCGGCTACAACCTCTCGGTCGCCGTGGCCGTGGGCTTTATCGCCCTGGCCGGCGTCGCTGCCGAGACCGGCGTGGTGATGCTGATCTACCTGGACCAGGCCTGGCGCGAAAGTCAGTCGCGGCGGCACGCCGAGGGCGGCGCGCCGACGGTGGCCGACCTCTACGCGGCGGTGATGGAAGGCGCGGTCGAGCGGGTGCGGCCCAAGATGATGACCGTGGTGGCGATCATGGCGGGCCTCCTTCCGATCATGTGGAGCACGGGCACCGGCTCCGAGGTCATGAGCCGCATTGCCGCGCCCATGGTCGGTGGCATGATCTCGTCGACGGTGCTGACGCTTGCGGTGATCCCGGCGCTCTATGCGTTGGTCAAGGAGTGGCGGCTGGCGCGGGGGCTGGAAGGCTGACGGGAATGTAATCGTCGCGTCAGCTACGCGACAGTGCCGAAGGCGCAGACTGTTTGCAGGGGCAACCACGGGTCAATCGGGTCGCCGGCGACGGCGACCCACCACCAGGAGACAAGCCATGAAAAAGACATTGACCGTTCTCTCCGCCGCCTTGGCGCTGGCCTTTCCCGCCTTTGCCGAGGACGCCCACCATCCCGAGGAGCAGCAGGCCAAGCCTGCGGCTGCCGCCAGGGCGCCGGTGAAGGCGATGCAGGACAACCTGAAGAAGATGCAGGGCCAGCTCGACCGCGTGGCCAAGGCGAAGACCGACGAAGAGCGTCAGAAGGCCATGATGGAACACATGCAGACCATGCGCGAGAACATGATGATGGGCCAGCGGCAGATGGCCGGCGCCGGCATGATGGGCTGCCCGATGATGGGCAAGGGTGGCATGGGCATGATGGGCCAGGGCGGCATGGGCATGATGGGTGGCGGCATGGGCATGATGGGCGGCGGCATGGGCATGATGGGCGGCGGCATGGGCATGATGGGCGGCGATGCGGCCCAGCCCGGCGCCATGATGGAGCGCATGCAGCAGATGGAAAAACGCATGGATATGATGCAGATGATGATGGAGCAGATGGCGAAGCCCGCCGCACCGCCGGCCAAGTGAGGTAGCCGCCATGGATCGCGGGGCTGACGGCGAATACACCTGCCCGATGCACCCGGAGGTGCGGCAGATCGGCCCCGGCGCCTGCCCCAGGTGCGGCATGGCCCTGGAGCCGGTGCTGCCGGCCGCCGAGGCCGACGAAGCGCCTGAACTGGCGGACTTCCGGCGCCGCTTCCGCCGGACCGTGCCGCTGACGGTGCTGGTCACTGTCATCGCCATGTCGGGCGGCACTTTCGATAGCCTGCTGGGTGGCACGCGGCCCTTCGTTGAACTTCTGCTGGCCACGCCCGTGGTGCTCTGGGCCGGCTGGCCCTTCTTCGTCCGCGGTGTGCAGTCGGTCGCAAACCGCAGCCCCAATATGTGGACCCTGATCGGCCTCGGCGTGGCGGCCGCCTACGGCTACAGCGCCGTCGCGGCGCTGGCGCCGGGCCTCTTTCCGGAGTCCTTCAGAGAAGGCGGTCATGTCGCGCTCTACTTCGAGGCGGCGGCGGTGATCATTTCGCTGACGCTTTTCGGCCAGGTCATGGAATTGCGCGCCCGTTCGGAAACCGGCGCCGCCATCCGGGCGCTGCTGGGGCTGGCGCCGAAGACCGCGCGCCGGCTGCGCGACGGCGGCGGCGAGGAGGACGTGCCGCTGGCACACGTCCATCCTGGCGACCGGCTCCGCGTGCGGCCCGGCGAGAAGGTGCCGGTGGACGGCGTGGTGCTCGAAGGCGAAAGCGCCGTGGACGAATCCATGCTCACCGGCGAGCCGATTCCCGTGCGCAAGGCTGCCGGCGACAGGCTGATCGGCGCGACGCTGAATGCCACCGGCGCCCTGGTCATGCGTGCCGAGCAGGTTGGCAGCCAGACCGTGCTCGCCCGGATCGTGCAACTGGTGGCCGAGGCCCAGCGCTCGCGGGCGCCCATGCAGCGCATGGCCGACGTGGTGGCCGGCCGGTTCGTCATGGTCGTGGTCGCGGTCGCGGTACTGACCTTCCTCGCCTGGGGCCTGTTCGGACCCGAGCCGCGCTGGGCCTATGGCTTCATCAATGCGGTGGCGGTGCTGATCATCGCCTGCCCCTGCGCCCTGGGCCTGGCGACGCCCATGTCGGTGATGGTCGCCACCGGCCGGGCGGCGACACAGGGTGTGCTGTTCCGGGATGCGGCGGCCATCGAGTCCCTGCGCCGCGTGGACACCCTGATCGTCGACAAGACCGGCACCCTCACCGAGGGTCGGCCCGCTTTCCACGCCGTCGTAGCAGCCGGAGGCTGGACCGAGGCCGAGGTGCTGCGCATCGCCGCCAGCCTCGACCAGGGCAGCGAGCATCCGCTCGCCGCGGCCATCCTCGCCGAGGCGCGGCGGCTGACGCTCGCCCTGTCCACGCCCGAGGGCTTCGAGTCGGCCTCGGGCATCGGCGTGCGCGGCAGCGTCGACGGCCGGCCGGTGGTCCTGGGCAACACGGTGCTGATGGAGGACGCCGGCATCGCCTGGCAGGGCCTCGCCGAGGCGGCCGAGCGCTTGCGCGCCGAAGGCGCCAGCGTCATTTATCTGGCCGTGGACGGGCGGCTCGCTGGGTTGGTCGCCATTTCCGACCCCATCAAGGCCACCAGCGCCGCGGCCCTCGACGAATTGCGCGCCAGCGGCCTGCGCATCATCATGGCCACCGGCGACGGCCTCACCACGGCCCGGGCCGTGGGCCGGCAACTGGGCATCGACGAGGTCCATGGCGAGGTCAAGCCGAAGGACAAGGACGAACTGGTGGCGCGCCTCCAGGCCGAGGGTCGCATCGTCGCCATGGCCGGCGACGGCATCAACGACGCGCCGGCACTGGCCCGATCTCAGGTCGGCATCGCGATGGGCACAGGCACCGACGTGGCCATGGGCAGCGCCCACGTGACCCTGGTCAAGGGCGACCTGCGCGGCATCTCGGCCGCGCGCCGGTTGTCGCTCGCCACCGTGCGCAATATGCGCCAGAACCTGGGCTTCGCCTTCATCTACAACGCGCTTGGCGTGCCGCTCGCCGCCGGCCTGCTCTATCCCTTAACGGGCCTGTTGCTCTCGCCGCTGATTGCGGCGCTGGCCATGAGCTTCAGCTCGGTGTCGGTGGTGACCAATGCGCTGCGCCTGCGGCGGGGGCCGTAGGGATTCAGCAGGGCATCGTGCAGCGGATTTGACTACACCTGTCCCGCTCGGGGATACTCCGGGGCAGCCGCTGAATCCACTTTCCGTTGCCCTCAAGGAACTCCAATGAACCTCAAGAACATCCTGCTTGCCGGTCTGCTTGCCCTGACCTTGTCCGCCTGCGCCTTGACCCGCACGGATACCAAGCCATGGCTGGAGTCGAAGGCCGGCACCGCGACCGAAAACATTGCCGGAAAATGGACCACCTACGGCGGCGCGGGCGCCAACTGGGGCGAGGCCAATTTCATCCAGGACGGCGCGCACTTCTACGGCACGCTGGGTTCCTATTACGTCGATGGTTCGATCAATGGCGACCACCTCTACCTGGCGCTCAGTTCCGGCAAGAAGGTGTACTACACCGCCCGCCTGAACAAGAGCCCGGACGGCGGCTACGCCGGCAAAGTCGTGCAGGGCGCCATCATCGATCAATCCCGTTCCGATGACGGCTATACGCTGATGACCCTGCGGCGGCTCGGTAACTGAGGCAAGCCTGGGCGCCCTTGAGGTAGGGGAATTCGGCGATCTGCACCTCGCCGAAAGGCAGGCGCCGGCAATGATCCGAAGGGACCAATCGTCGGATTCATGCATCATTCATTGGTAGAATCCGCCGGTCCTCATTCTCGCGCGTCTGCCGATGCTTGCCGTCGAAGAAATCCCGCTGCGCCAATATGCGAGTGAAGTGCAGGACGTGTGGCGGCGAAACCTGGCGGGCATGGGGCATGCCGATCCGGACGCGAAACTGCGTCTCGGCTACCTTGAAAACCCGGCGGGCGAGGGCCTCGGGTTGGCCTTGCGGGCCGACGACGCGAATCCCCTGGTGGGGGTGATCTGCCTGCATCCGCGCATCATTTACCGGGGTGCGCTGCGCATGCAAGCTGCGAACATGGCCGATTTTGCCGTTGATATCGGCTTTCGGACGCTCGGCCCGGCCTTGATGCTGATGAAGGAGGCCGTTGCCCTGGCCGCGCGGCGCACCATGCTGCTGTATGGCCTGCCAAACCGGAATTCCGCAGCAGTTTGCCGCCGGGCGGGGCTGAACATCATGAGCGGGAACATGCGGCGCTATGCCCGCGTGCTTACCGGCGCGCATCCCCGGACCCAGGCTTGGCCGCCGGCGCTGGGTCTCTGGCTGCGTCCGACCCTGACGCTGGCGCTCCGCGCGGCGGAGTCCTGGCGCGCACTCGTGTTGCGGCCGCGTCTGCATTGTTCACCAACGAGCTTCGAAGATCCGGTGATCGACGCCCTGTGGGCCCGGCGACCGGACGACCTGCTGCTCGGCGAGAGAAGCGCCGACATGCTGCGGTGGCGCTTCGGCCGCGCCGGTCGCGGCGACTGGAGCATCTGTCTGGCGCGCAGGACGGACGGAGAGGCGGTGGGCTTCCTGGTCTGGCGGCTCAATGGCGGCACGGCCGAGGTCGGCGACTTCTACGCGACGGATCCGTCGCGCGTGACCGCCGCGATGCTCAACGCGTTCTATCGATTCGCCCGCGCGCAAGCAGCGCACAGCATCAGCCTCGAGTTCTTCGGTTGCAGTGCGATTGCCGAGCAAATCGCCCGTGCCGGATTGCGTCCCCGCGACGAGGATGCCATCGTCGTGCTCGCTACCGCGGCGGACAACGCCCCTGAACTCGCCGAGACGGAGCGGTGGTACCTTACCGCGTTCGACAACGACGCCAACTGACTGAATAACGTCGATGTGCGGCATCGCCGGCCTCTGGAATCCCAACGCTCACGATGTCCGCGGCACCTTGCAGGCCATGGTGGCGCAGTTGCACCACCGCGGGCCGGACGGGCAGGGCTTTCACATCGACCGCGAGATGGCCATGGCACATGCGCGGCTGGCCATCATCGACCTGGCCGGCGGCGCCCAGCCGATGTGCAACGAGGATGGCAGCGTCTGGGTCAGTTTCAACGGCGAGATCTTCAATTACCTGGAGTTGCGCGACGACCTGGTCAAGGGCGGCCACCGCTTCGCCACCGTGTCGGACACCGAGGTGCTGGTGCATCTCTACGAAGAGCATGGCGACGACTTCGTGTGCCGGCTCAATGGCCAGTTCGCCATCGCGATATGGGATGCGCGCGCCCGGCGCCTGCTGCTGGCGCGCGACCACGTCGGCATCCGGCCGCTCTTCTATGCCTGGCAGGGTCGCCAGCTTGCCTTCGCCTCCGAGGTGAAGGCCTTGTTTGCGGTGCCCGGCCAGCCGAGGCAATTGAACGCCGCCGGCCTGGCTTCGGTGTTCAGTTGGTGGGCCGCGTTGCCGCCGGCCACCGTGTTCGAGGGCGTGCACTGCCTGCCGCCGGGACATCGCATGGTGGTGGACGCGAATGGCCATCGCATCGAGCCATGGTGGGCGTGGCCCGCGCCCGGCCCCGACGACCGCGACCTTGACGAGGATGCACTGGCCGAGGAGTTGCATGCGCTGATCGTCGATGCCGTACGTCTGCAGTTGCGCGCCGATGTTCCGGTCGGCGCCTATCTCTCCGGCGGTCTCGACTCTTCCATCATCACCACGGTGATCCGGCGCCACACCGCGACGCCGCTGCGCAGCTTCTCGCTCACCTTCGACGACGCCGAATTCGACGAGAGTGCGTACCAGCGCGAGCTCGTGGCGCATCTGGGCACCGAGCACTCGTCCATCGGCTGCTCCCGCGCCGACATCGCGGCCGCCTTCCCGCGAACCGTCTGGCATGCCGAGACGCCGCTGGTGCGCGCCGCCCCCGCGCCGATGATGCGCCTGGCCGGCAGCGTGCGTGCCGCGGGCTACAAGGTCGTGCTTACCGGCGAAGGCGCCGACGAAGTATTTGCCGGCTACGACCTGTTCAAGGAAGCCAAGGTGCGCCGCTTCATTGCCCGCCAGCCTGGGTCGCCCCGGCGCGCGCGCATTCTCGAGCGCCTGTATCCCTACCTCGCGACGTCGCCGGTGGCCGCGCGCGCCCTGTCGCAGCGCTTTTTCGCCGAAGGGCAGGACCAGATCGACAAGCCGTGGTTCGCCCACATGACGCGCCTGGCCACCACGCGCCGCACGCTTGCCTTCTTCCGCCCCGAGTGGCAGGAGAAGTTGAACGCCTGGGATCCGTACGCCGCGCTCACTGCCAACCTGCCCGACGGCATCGAGCAATGGCCTGCGCTGGCGCGCGACCAGGCCGTCGAGGCGGCCAGCCTGATGAGCAGCTACCTGCTGTCGAGCCAGGGCGACCGGATGGCCATGGCAGCCTCCATCGAGGCGCGTTTCCCGTTCCTCGATCCGCGGGTTGTCGAATTCGGCGCGCGGCTGCCGTCGCGCTTGAAGATGCGGGGCCTGATCGAAAAGCTGCTGCTGAAAAAGGCCTTTGCCAGGGAACTGCCGACCGCCATCACGCGACGCCCCAAGCAGCCGTATCGTGTGCCGGACAGTGCAAGCTTCTTCGACAGCGGCCGGCCGCTGCCCTGGGTCGCCGAACTCCTGGACGCGCAGAGCATCGCCGCCGGCGGCCTGCTGGACGCCACGGCAGTGGGCAAGCTCACGGCCAAATGCGCCGCCGGCCGCGCCATCGGTTTCGGCGACAACATGGCCTTCATGGGGGTGCTGTCGACGATGCTGCTGCACCGCCAGTTCATCCAGCCTGCCACGGGACCGGTGGCGCCATGACGTTCGAGGCCGACTTCCCGCCGGGGCCGGAGCTGACGCGTGCATTCCTGATCGCGGCCGCGCGCTTCCCCGGCAAGACGGCCCTGGTGTGCGGCGACGAGCGGGTGAGCTATGCGGAACTGCTGCCCCGTGTCGCCGGCCTTGCCCGGGCGCTCCAGGACTCCGGGCTGCAGCGGGGCGACCGCGTGCTGTTGATGCTGGACAACGGCATCGAGTTTGCCGTGGCGATGCACGCCCTGCTGCTGCTGGGCGCGGTCATCGTTCCGGTAAGCCCCCTGACGAAGACCGATAAGCTGCGCTATCTGCTGATTGACACCGACGCCGTGGCACTGGTTGCGCACGCCACGCTCGCCCCGGCCTGGCAGGCGGCGCTGCCGCGAGCGCCGGCGCTGCGCTCCGTGTGGGTGGTCGGCCAGGCCGACACCGATGACGCGCGCTGCCGCGCCTGGCCCGGCGCGGCAGCGGCTGCGCTGCCCGACCTGGCCATCGACGGCCGGGAGCTGGCCGCGATCATCTACACCTCGGGGACCACGGGCCAGCCCAAGGGCGTCATGCTCAGCCATGACAACATGCGTGCGGCGTGGCGCTCCGTGCAGGCTTACCTGCATTTGCGCGAGGACGACGTGATTGGCCTGGCGCTGCCGATGACCTTCAGTTACGGCCTGTACCATGTGATCATGGGCCTCGGGCTGGGTGCCACGATCGTTATCGAGCGCAGCGTGGCCTTCCCGGTGAAGCTGCTGCAGCGCTTTGCCGCGGAACGCGTGACGGTGTTTCCGGGCGTGCCGACGCTGTTTGCCAGCCTGTTGGGCCAGGATCTGGCGGCATACGACCTTGGCGCCCTGCGGATCGCGACCAACGCCGCCGCGGCGCTGCCGATCGCGCATTTGCAGCGTCTGCGCCAGGCGTGGCCGCAGATGCGCTTCTTCGCGATGTACGGGCTCACGGAATGCAAGCGGGCCAGTTACCTCGCCCCCGAAGACATCGACGCCCGTCCCGCCAGCGTGGGCCGGGGTATGCCCTTCCAGCGGCATTGGCTGGTGGACGAGGACGGACGTGACGTGACCGTCGGCGGCGTCGGCCAGTTGGTGGTGGCCGGCCCGCACGTCATGCAGGGCTATTGGCGGCGCCCCGGGGAAAGCGCCGAGAAGCTCCGGCCGGCGCCGGACGGAACGCCGGCGCTCTACACCGGCGACATCTTCCGCAGCGACGCCGACGGCTATCTCTACTTCGTCAGCCGCAGCGACGACATCATCAAGTCGCGTGGCGAGAAGGTCAGTCCGGTCGAGGTCGAGCACGCCATCTGCGGCCTGCCCGGTGTGATCGATGCCGCAGTCGTCGGGGTGCCCGACGAACTATTGGGCGAAGCCGTGCAGGCCTATGTCAGAATTGCCACCGGCGTGCAACTTACCGAGCGCGACGTGATCCGCCATTGCCTCGCCACACTGGAAAGCTTCATGGCCCCCAAGCGCGTTGTCTTCGTCGAAGAACTTCCCGTTACCGATTCCGGCAAGGTGCAGCGTTCCGGTCTGCGCAATCTCCATCCACCCACCAACTCATAGGCGTAGCCATGGAAAACATCAAGACGCAGGTGCGCAAGTACATCGAAGACAACTTCCTGCTCGGTGCCGGAACCCGCATGCCCGGCGACGACGATTCGTTCATCGAACACCATGTCCTCGACTCGACCGGCTTCCTGGAGTTGGTGGCGCATCTCGAGGGTACTTATGCGATCAAGATCGCGGATCAGGAAATGGTGCCGGAGAACCTGGAAACCCTGAACCGGGTTGCGGCCTTCGTTGCGCGCAAGCGTGGGGCCTGACGCCGTGAGCGCAGCCCTTTCGCCCGATGTATTGACGCTCGAGTGCGCGGTCGAGGCAGACCGCATCGCCGCCTGGATGCGCGAGACACTGGTGAGTCGCCTGCGCAAGCGCGGCGTGGTGGTCGCCATGTCAGGCGGCATCGACAGCTCCGCTTGCGCGGCGCTGGCCGTGCATGCCCTGGGCCCGAAGAAGGTGTTCGGGCTGCTGTTGCCCGAGCGCGACTCCAGCGGCTTCTCCACGGCGCGTGGCCGCCAGTTGGCCGAGCATCTCGGCATCGCCTACGAGACCCACGATATCGCGCCGGCGCTGGAAGGACTGGGCTGCTATCGCCAACGCGACGAGGCCATCCGGCGCGTGGTGCCCGAGTATGGCCCCGGCTGGAAGAACAAGATCGTCATCGCCGGCGGCACCGAGGGCGGCATCAACTTCTTCCGGCTGGTGGTGGAAGACCCCCAGGGCCATCGGCAGGAACTGCGTCTGCCCGTGGCCGAGTACCTGCAGATCGTCGCCGCCACCAACTACAAGCAGCGCGTGCGCAAGACGGTGGAGTACTTCCATGCCGATCGCCTGAACTACGCCGTGATCGGCACACCGAATCGCCTGGAATACGACCAGGGCTTCTTCGTCAAGAATGGTGACGGTTCCGCCGACCTCAAGCCGATTGCCCATCTCTACAAGACGCAGGTCTATGCGATGGCGCGCCATTTCGGCCTGCCGGCGGAAATCTGCGCCGCGGTGCCCACCACCGATACCTACACCCTGCCGCAGGGCCAGGACGAGTTCTACTTCGCGCTGCCCTATGCGCAAATGGACCTGGCGTTGTGGGCGCTGAACCACGGCCGCAGCGCGGCCGAACTGGCCGAAGCGCTGAAGATCACCGCGGCCCAGGCCCAGCGCGTGTATGACGATATCGAGAACAAGCGCCGAACTACGCACTACCTGCACGCCCGGCCGGAGCTGATCGAACCGATTGCATCGGTTCGCCACTAGGGCGATGAATCCGTCGTCTGTCGCCCGCGGGTGGCAGGCGGCCCGGCCGCCGGTTGGGAACCTTGATCCGGGACATTTTCGTGCCCGCCCTTGGGCGTATGATCCCCCGGTCAAGTGCAGCCAACACGGGGATTGCGGAGTGCAGCTCGAACACTATGAGGGTTTGCTCAAGGATCTGGCGATTCCGCCGCGGCCCGACGTCGTGACCGTCCTGGTCGAGGAAATGGGCCTGGACGAACCGGACCTGAATCGCGTGACCAGAGTGATCGCCAAGGATCCCGGTCTCGCGGCCGGCATGCTGCGTGCGGCGAACTCGCCGTTCTTCGGCCTCAATCGCGCCGTCTCGAGTGTCCCCAAGGCGATCAGCGTCCTGGGCCTCAAGCACTTTTCGAACATTGCGACCGGCCTGGCGATACGCTTCGCCATGTCGCAGGGCGACAAGGCGAAGCGCTTCGAACGCTTCTGGGATACGGCCGAGAAGAGCGCCCTGATGGGGCACTACTTCGCCGAAAAGCTGCGCGGCGTCGCCGCCGACGAGGCCTACACCTTCGGCCTTTTCCATGATTGCGGCATCCCATTGCTGATGCAGCGCTTCCCGCACTACGAGGAGACCCTGAAGCGCGCCAACGAGGCCGAAGGCGTTGGTTTCGCCAAGGTCGAGGAAGTGGAGATCGGTACCAGCCACAACATAGTCGGCTACTTTCTGGCCCGTTCCTGGCTGCTTTCCGACGACATGTGCCAGGCCATCCTGCGACACCATGAGGTCAAGGTATTCGAAGATCCCGCGGTGCACGGGAACGTACTCAGCCTTATCGGCATCGGCCACCTGACCGAGCATGTGCAGCATCTCTCCATGCGCTCGTCCGAGGACGTCGAGTGGGGCAAGTTCCAGACCGCGGTGATGGACCACTTCGCCCTCACCGAGGAGGATCTGCTCAATCTTCAGGACGGTGCCCAGGCCATCCTGGCCGGATGACGACGAGCTGCCGTTGACGTCAACGTCAACGGCAGCTACATTCAGGCTCCCTGCACCCGGAGGCATCGATGAGGCATTCGGCCTACCAACCCAAGCACAAGCCGCGGTTCGTCACCGCCGCCTCGCTGTTCGACGGCCACGATGCCTCGATCAACATCATGCGCCGCATCCTGCAGGCCAGCGGCGCTGAGGTCATCCACCTCGGCCACAACCGCTCGGTCGGCGAGATCGTCAATGCCGCCCTGCAGGAGGACGCGCAGGGCATCGCCATCAGCTCCTACCAGGGCGGCCACATCGAGTACTTCAAGTACATGATCGACCTGCTGCGCGCCAACGGCGGCGAGAACATCCTCGTCTTCGGCGGCGGCGGCGGCGTGATCGTGCCGCACGAGATCCAGGAGCTGCACGATTACGGCGTCGCGCACCTCTACTCGGTCGAAGACGGCCGGACCATGGGCCTGCAGGGCATGATCGACGACATGGTGCGCCGCTGCGACCACGACCTGTCGCCGCTCGCGCCAAGTTCCATCGACCCGCTGGTCGCGGGTGACCGCCGGGCGCTGGCGCGCATCATCACCGCGCTGGAGAACGACGCCTGGGCACCGCCGCTGGTGCCCGCGCTGCATGCGCGCGCCAGCGCCATCAAGACGCCCGTGCTCGGCATCACCGGCACCGGCGGGGCGGGCAAGTCCTCACTCACCGATGAGCTGGTCCGCCGCTTCCGCCTCGACCAGGACGACCGGCTGAAGATCGCCATCATCTCCATCGACCCGTCGCGCAAGCGCACCGGCGGGGCGCTGCTGGGCGACCGCATCCGCATGAACGCCATCGAGCATCCGAACATCTACATGCGCTCGCTGGCGACCCGCGACACCGGCTCGGAATTGTCGAAGGCGCTGCCCGATGCCGTGGCCGCCTGCAAGGTGGCCGGCTTCGACCTGATCATCGTCGAGACTTCCGGCATCGGCCAGGGCGACGCGGCCATCGTGCCGCTGGTCGATCTCTCCATGTATGTGATGACGCCGGAGTTCGGCGCCGCCTCGCAGCTTGAGAAGATCGACATGCTCGACTTCGCCGACTTCGTCGCCATCAACAAGTTCGATCGGCGCGGTGCCGCCGATGCGCTGCGCGACGTGAGGAAGCAATACCAGCGCAACCGTGAACGCTTCAACGAGAAGCCCGAGGACATGCCGGTTTTCGGCACCCAGGCCGCGCGCTTCAACGACGACGGCGTTACCGCGCTGTATCAGGCATTGGCGCCCGTGCTGGCCGCCAAGGGACTGAAGTTGCAGCCGGGCAAGCTGCCGCCCGCGAACGTGAAACACTCCTCGCCCGGCCGCGCCGTGGTGCCCGCCCAGCGGGTGCGCTATCTCGCCGAGATCGCCGACACCCAGCGTGCTTACCACAAGCATACAGCCGAGCAGGCGACGCTGGCTCGCGAGCGCCAGTCGCTGAAGACCGCCAAGGCGATCTTCGAAGGTTGCGGCAAACCAGCCAAGGACTTCGATGAGTTGATCGCCTGGAAGGAAAGTCAGTTGTCGCCGCACGCCACCAAGCTGCTTGCCATGTGGCCCGACATGAAGAAGGCCTACGCGGGCGACGAGTACGTGGTGAAGATCCGCGACAAGGAGATCCGCACCGCGCTGGTCAGCGAATCGCTTTCCGGCACCAGGATCCGCAAGGTGATCCTGCCGCACTACGAGGACGAGGGCGAACTGTTGCGCTTCCTGATGCGCGAGAACGTGCCGGGCAGCTTCCCCTACACGGCCGGCGTGTTTGCCTTCAAGCGCGAGAACGAGGACCCGACGCGCATGTTCGCCGGCGAGGGCGATGCCTTCCGCACCAACCGCCGTTTCAGGAAGGTCTCCGAGGGCATGCCCGCCAAGCGCCTGTCCACGGCCTTCGACTCGGTGACGCTGTACGGCTGCGACCCCGACGAGCGGCCCGACATCTACGGCAAGATCGGCAACTCCGGCGTCTCCATCGCCACGCTCGACGACCTCAAGGTGCTCTACTCGGGCTTCGACCTCTGCGACCCGGCCACCTCGGTGTCGATGACCATCAACGGCCCGGCGCCGATGATCCTGGCGATGTTCTTCAACACCGCCATCGATCAGCAACTCGACAAGTTCCGCGCCGACAACAAGCGCGAGCCGACCGACGACGAGGCCGACAAGATCCGCGCGTGGGTGCTGGCCAGCGTGCGCGGCACCGTGCAGGCCGACATCCACAAGGAGGACCACGGCCAGAACACCTGCATCTTCAGCCCCGAGTTCGCGCTGAAGATGATGGGCGCCACC
>JACRIZ010000001.1 GCA_016235765.1 Rhodocyclales bacterium
ACAGCATCAGCCCGTCGTTGTCGGGCAGGTTGAGGTCCAGCACAACGAGGTCGACGGCGTGGCGCTCCAGGGCCTGCGTCATCTCGCGCCCGTCACGCGCGACGACGGCCTCGAAGCCGTTCCGGGACAGGTAGTCGGCCAGCAGCCGGCGGATTTCGGGGTCATCGTCGACGACGAGGATGCGGTCGGGGTTTTCCATGGCAGGGATTTATACGCCCGATGGGCGGCCATTTGTATCGCCACGTAACAAACCCCGGCAGCGCAACGGGGCGATGCAATACAGGCAGCCCGGGAAATATCGCCATCGCCGATTTGCGCTGAAATGGCGCAATTCCTCATGCGATGGAGAAGCTTATGAGCAAGCTGGTCGGCTTCGGCGAGACGGTGGAAGGTTACGGCGTACCGGTACTGAACGAGCGCGAAGTACGCGCCGCCGCCGGCATCCTCTTCTTCTTCGCCCTGGTGTCCTTCCTCAATTCCTGGCTGATGGGCAATTTCCGCCTGACGCAGATCTTCGTGATCGCCTTCCTCATCGACTTCACGATCCGCATCTTCATCAACCCTCGGTACTCGCCGAGCATGATCCTCGGCCGCCTCGCCGTAAGGAAGCAGGTGCCCGAATGGGTCGGCGCACCGCAGAAGCGCTTCGCCTGGGCGGTCGGCTGGGCGCTGGCTGTCGCCATGTTCTACCTCATCGTGCTCAACAGCGTCGTCGGGCCGATCAACCTCGTCGTCTGCGCCACCTGTCTGACGCTGATGTTCTTCGAAAGCGCCTTCGGCATCTGTCTCGCGTGCAAAATCTACAATGCCTTTCCCCCCCGGCAGGCGCATCATTGCCCCGGCGGGGTCTGCGCAGCGCAAGCCTTTCGAAAAGTCAGTCTCGGCGACACGGCGATCCTGGTCGGCTTCCTGGTCGCGATCGGCCTCGTCGGCGAACGCTGGTTCCCCGCCATCGAGGCGGCCGCCGCACCGGCCATGCCTGCACCGGCCGCGGACGGTAAATGCACACCGCCGGCGTTTGCCGTGGCCATGGGCCATGAAGAGATGTGGAAGTTGCACAACGGCTGCAAATAGGGAAACGATCATGAGCCTCGTCACGGCCACCAAACTCGCCAAGACCTACCGTGCCGGCGACATCGACATACCGGCCATCAAGGGCATCGATTTCGCCATCGAGCCATCGTCCTTCGTCGCCTTCGTCGGCCCCTCGGGCAGCGGCAAGAGCACGCTGCTCAACATGGTCGGTTGCCTCGACCATCCGACTTCCGGCACGCTCAAGGTGCTCGATACCGACATCGCGACGCTGGATCGGTCGGCCGCCGCCCGCTTTCGCGGCGACAACATCGGCTTCGTCTTTCAGGACTTCAACCTGATTCCCGTGCTCACCGTGTTCGAGAACGTCGAGTACCCGCTGCGCATGGTGCAACGGTGGCCGGCGGACAAGCGCCGCGCCCAGGTGCTGCGCCTGCTGGAAGCCGTGGGCATGGCGGATCAGGCCGATAAGCGGCCCGACCAGATCTCCGGCGGGCAGAAGCAGCGCGTCGCCGTGGCGCGCGCGCTGGTCAGCCAGCCGAAGCTGGTGCTGGCCGACGAGCCGACCGCCAACCTCGACCACGACACCGCCTACCATGTGCTCGAACTGATGAAGAAAATGCGCGACGAATTCGGCACCACCTTCGTCTTTTCGACCCACGACCCCAAGATCATGGGCGAGGCCGAAATGACTTTCACCCTCGAAGACGGTCGCCTGGAGAACGGAGCTCATCATGCTTGACGTCCTCGCCATCGCCAGCCGCAATCTGCTGCGCTATAGACGCCGCACCCTGCTGACCCTGCTCCTGATCGTCATTGGCATGGTCGCCGTGCTGCTGTTCGTCGCCGTCGCCGGCTCCTTCAAGTCCATGATGGTGGGGCAATTCACCGATTCGGTGCTGGGCCACCTGCAAGTGCATCGCAAGGGCTATGTCGCCTCCATCGACAATCTGCCGCTCAACCTCAACCTGAAGCCGGCGATGGTGGCGAAGGCCGAGGAGGCCCTGAAGGCGAATCCGCTGGTC
>JACRIZ010000036.1 GCA_016235765.1 Rhodocyclales bacterium
AAAACGACGGATGAGTTGCGGGTCGAAAATTAGCTCTTGAAAGTTGCTCAACATCAGGAATAGGAATAGGTGCCGATGCGCGCAAGCGGCGAAGGCCAAAGATGCCGGAACGAGGACGAGAGGGCTTTGACGCAGATCAAAGGCTCCGCGGACCAGGGCATAAATCAAAACGTCATACCGCTGACGATCACCTCCCTGAAGGCGGCTTGCTCCCAGTGCAACTTGCGTGAACTGTGCCTGCCCTTCGGGCTGTCCGAGAGCGAGATCGTCAAGCTCGACACCATGGTGGCGTCACGCCGCCGCGTCAAGCGCAGCCAGCATCTCTACCGGGCCGGCGAAACATTCGAGGCGATTTACGCCATCAAGACCGGTTTCTTCAAGACCGACGTCCTGCTGGAAGATGGCCGTGACCAGGTCACGGGCTTCCAGATGGCCGGGGAGATCCTCGGCATGGACGGCATCAGCACCGAAAACCATACCTGCAATGCCGTTGCGCTCGAGGACAGCGAAGTCTGCGTGATCCCGTTCGCGCAGTTGGAAGGGCTGTCGAGGGAAATCCAGGCCCTGCAGCATCATTTCCATAAGGTGATGAGCCGGGAAATCGTCCGCGACCACGGGGTAATGATGCTGCTCGGCACGATGCGGGCGGAGGAACGCCTGGCGGCGTTCCTGCTCAACCTGTCGCAACGTTTCACCGCGCGGGGCTACTCGCCGCAGGAATTCCACCTGCGCATGACGCGCGAGGAGATCGGCTCCTATCTGGGGCTGAAGCTGGAAACCGTCAGCCGCGCCTTCTCCCGGTTCCAGGAGGAAGGCTTCATCAGCGTCCAGCAGAAGCACATCCGCATCCTGGACATCGCGCCGCTGAAACAACTGCTGGCGCACCCGCCGGCCTGAAGCCTACTTCGGCAGGGCGATCTTGCCGTCCTTGCTGAACTGATAGTCGCGGAAGATGTGTTCCGCGCTGAGGATTTCGTAGCCGCCGTCGGCGCGTTGCCGCGTCGTATCCTTCAGGCGGTAGGTGTAATGGCCGCAGGTCCAGCACTCGAAGTTGCGCATGTGCGTGCACAGGCAGGTCTTGTCGATCACGGCGACCTTCCTGGCCTCGGGATGCGCGGCGACCTCGCGGTTGTAGGCCTCGATGTAGTCGCAGCGTCCGGACGAATCCAGCAGATAGCCGAACGCCTCGCAATTCGGGCGGATGCCATCGCCGATCGCGGGGCTGTTCTTCAGCATGCGCATCGGATAGCCGGTCGGCGAAATTCCATTGACCTCGATGTCTTCTTCGTTGGCCGTGAAATACTGTTGCTGCACGTCCTCGGGCAGTCCGCATTCGCGGGCAACGGTGAAGCGGGTCGCCACCTGAACCGCCGCCGCACCGTGCTCGAGAAAGCCGGTCGCGTCGCTGCCGGTGAAGATGCCGCCGGCCGGAATCAACGGAATGTTCAGGCCTTCCGCCTTGAGCCAGTCCTGAATTTCCACCACGATGGCGCCAAGATCGTACTTGGCCCAGTCCATGCCGAAACCGAGGTGCCCGCCGGCCAGCGGACCTTCGATGACCACGAAATCGGGCAGGCGATTGAGTCGCGCATTCTTGCGCAGGAAAAGTTGCAGCGCGCGCAACGAGGAGACGATGATGCCCAACTGCACTTGACGGAATCGGGGATGATCCTCGATCAGGGCAAAGGAGCCGAGATGGAGGCCCGCGGCGAGCGTGATGCCGTCGATCCCCGCATCGAGAGCGGCCGTCAGGCGAACGCGCAAGGTTTCCTTGGGCGCGTTCATGGTCAGCTTCTCCATGCAGTTGATGAAGATCATGCCGTCGCCGCGCTTCTCGTCCATGGTGCGGCCGACATGCAGCCGGGTCGCCTCGGCAAGATGGCCGAGGTCGAAGCGAACGCTCGACTTGTCGCTGTTGGCGACGTTGTACTTGTGGAGCTTCAGCTTGTCCTTGACGAAGCTGGTCTTGAAGCGCCGGTCCGAAACGGTCGGCACCATCGCGTCGGAGATATGCCCGATACCGCCGAGCCGTGCCGCCTCCAGCGCCAATTCCGCC
The DNA here is from genome assembly GCA_016235765.1 of Rhodocyclales bacterium. Classification (GTDB taxonomy): domain Bacteria; phylum Pseudomonadota; class Gammaproteobacteria; order Burkholderiales; family Rhodocyclaceae; genus Fen-999. The sequence continues at coordinate 2,057 of JACRIZ010000036.1, forward strand.
GTCGAGATATCCACGCCCATGCCACCGATGACGATCGGCACCAGTTCTCGATCGCCCAGTTTCAGACGGAAATCATCGACGCATTTCATTATCGGTACCCCGCCCCTTCGCGGCTCAGACTCGCCCCGAACGCACGGAAGCGTAAAGCAGTAATGATAGCTGATCCCCTCGGCGCTCGGGGCGCCGCGGGCGATCAGCGTTCCACAACGTAAGTCCCGGGAGCGTCGGCGAGCACCGGGTAGGTGGCGTTCGACATCGCCGGCGCCTGGCCGGCCTTTCCGGAGAGTGGCCGTAGCCAGGCAACCCAGTCTTCCCACCAGGAGCCCTGCCGGTGCTCGGCGCGCTCGCGCCAACTGTCGGCGGAATCATGGCGTTCGGCTTGCGTCGCCCAGTATTCGCGCTTGGGCGGAGTGACCGGCGGATTGACGATGCCGAGGATGTGCCCAGAACTCGACAGGACGAAGCGCTTCGATCCGGCGACGAAGTTGTTGACGCGGAAGGCCTGCTTCCAGGGCGCAATGTGGTCATCCGCCGCCGCCACCGCGTAGATGGGCTGCTCGATCTGCCCCAGGTCGATCTTCTGCCCGGCGACCGTCAGGGCATCCTTCCTGATCAGCGCGTTGTTGAGATAGAACTCCCGCAAGTACCACTTGTGCATGGCGGCCGGCATCCGCGTGGTGTCCATGTTCCAGTACAGGACATCGAACGGAGGCGGCGTTTCGCCGTACAGATAGCCATGCACGACGTAGTGCCAGATCAGGCTGTTGGAACGCAGCAAGCGGAACGCGGCGGCCATTTCGGCGCCATCCAGATAGCCCTTGCGGTCCATGGCCTGGGTCAGCCAGGCAATGCTGCTCTCGTCGAGGAAGACCTCGATGTCGCCAGGCTTGTGGTAGTCCGTCAGGGTGGTAAGAAAAGTCGCGGCAGCCACCGGCACCTTGCCCTGGCCATAGTGACGATTCGCCCACGCGAGGTAGGTCGCCAAGGCAGCGCCGCCGATGCAATAGCCGACGGCGTTGACTGCTTCTGCCCCGGATATCGAGCGCGCCACATTGACAATCGCGTCGATGCCTTCGACCAGATAGTCGTCGAAAGTCACGTCGCGCAGGCTCGCGTCGGGGTTCTTCCAACTGGTGATATAGACATCGAAGCCCTGGTCGACCAGATACTTCACCAGGCTCTTCTTGGGATTCAAGTCCAGGATGTAGAACTTGTTGATCCAGGGCGTAACGATGACCAAGGGCACGCCATGAGCCGCCGCTTGGCTCGGCGCGTAGTGGATCACCTCCAGCAGGCGGTTCCGAAATACGACTGCGCCCTTCGTCGTCGCCAGGTTCCTGCCGAGCTGGAAGTCGTCCGGATTGGTCATCCTGACCGTGCCGGCCTGAAGGTCAGCGAGGAAGTTGCGCATGCCGCGAACCAGGCTGTCGCCGTTGCTTTCCGCCGCCTTGCGCATCGCCACCGGGTTGGTCAGCAGGAAATTGGTGGGCGCCATGGCGTTCAGCCATTTCCGCCACCAGAATGCCGCGCGACGGCGATCGCGACTGGAAAGCCCGGGCGTCGCGTAGAGCATGTCCTGGATGTGGTGGGTACTCAACAGGTACCACTCCTTGGCGATGTCCCAACTTGCGGACTCCGTCCACACGGGGTCGGCGAATCGGTTATCGTCGGGATTGGGCAGTTCGACATCGGTGCTGGCCATGCCGAAGGCACGCAGCCAGGAATGCCACTGCAGCTCGAGCATCTTGCTGGAGAACTGCGCGGCGACGTCGGCGAGTTCCTGCGGATGCGCCAGCCAGGCCAGTTGGGCATGCACCAGCGGCACCGCAACCCCCATCGGGTCGACACGGGCGGCGACAGCCTGGTCCACCGCCTGCCATACCGACGTCGCGGTCAGGTTTTCCTTTGCTCGCTTCATCTTTCGCCTCCCATGCCCAGAAATATGCTGTCGCCGGGTCCGGGGACAAGCACATTGGGCCATCCCAATGCACGCACCGAATCGGCAAACAACGACGCCGTAGCCGCTTCACCGTGCACTATGAAGCAATGGCGGGGCGGTCGCTCGAATTCCCCGAGCCACGACAGCAGGGCATCGCGATCCGCGTGCGCGGACAGCCCGCCTATCGTATGGACACGCGCACGAACCGGAACATCTTCGCCGAAGATGCGCACTCGCCGCGCCCCGTCGACCAAACGACGGCCGAGAGTACCTGCTGCCTGGAAACCGGTAATTACGACCGAGCACTCCGGGCGGGGCAGGTTATGACGCAGATGGTGCTTCACGCGGCCGGCATCGCACATCCCGCTCGCTGCAATGATGACTGCACCCGATTTGATCTCATTCAGGGCGATCGATTCCTCGACCTCGCGGACAAAGCGAATCCTCGGCGACTTCGGATGGCGGCGATGCCAATCGATCAAGTCCCTGGTCTCCGCATCGAGCAGTTCGCGGTGCCGAAAGGTGAGCTCGGTTGCCGACTCGGCCATCGGCGAATCCACATAGACGGACAGCGGCGGCAGGCGATTGCGGCGCACCAGATCGATCAGGACGAACAGCACCTCCTGGGTTCTGCCAACGGCAAAGGCGGGCAGGATAACGTTGCCCTTCTGCCGCAGGACCGTCTCATCGATGGCGCGGACGAGTTCGTCCTCCGTTTCTGCCATGCCCTTGTGCAGCCGATTGCCGTAGGTGGATTCGACGAGCAGGATATCGGCATCGCGAATCCGGGTGGGATCCTGCAGCACGGGGCGGCCTGGCTGGCCAAGGTCGCCCGAAAAGACGATCTTGGTCGCGTGCCCCTGCCCACCGGACCACAGTTCGATCATTGCGGCACCCAGGATATGACCGGCGTCGCGAAACCTGGCGCGCAGCCCCGGATGCGGCACGAACTCGACGTCGTAGCCGACCGGACGCAACTGCTTCAGGGAATCGCGGGCCTCGACCGCGGTGTAGAGCGGAACGCTGCCCCGCGCGCGACCGGCGTGGTGCCCATGGCGATGGCGATCGGCCCACTCCGCCTCCTTTTCCTGGATGTGGGCGGAGTCAAGAAGCAGGACCGCCACCAGATCGCATGTCGCCGGCGTCGCGTAGATCGGACCGCGGAATCCCAGCGACGCCAGCCTCGGCAACAGTCCGGAGTGGTCGATATGCGCGTGCGTGAGCAGGACAAAATCCACCCTGCCGAGTTGGGGCGACAGGACCGGCGCCGATAGATTGCGCCTGTTGGCCTCCCTGCCGCCCTGGAACATGCCGCAGTCGACGAGAAATCGGGCACCCTCCGCCTCGACAAGGTAACTCGATCCGGTGACTTCACTGGCCGCGCCGAGAAAGATGATGCGCATATTCGGCTATGATTCTGTTCAAGGCTACGTCGTCCACGTTGACGTGTATCAACCGATCGGTGGTCACGGCCCCGATAATCAAAGTATGGATCATGTCTGAGCGGAGGTGGATATGTTCAAGCATTTCCTGGTTCCCACCGATGGCTCGCAGCTCTCGCTGAAAGCCGCCCAACACGCTGTCTCGCTGGCGAGGGAGGTGGGCGCAAAGGTCACCTTCTTCTTTTCAAAGCCAGACTACCCGGTCGCTTTCTACGGCGAAGGCGCGCTGATCGATCCGACGACGCCCGAGAAGTTCGCTGAAATCGCCGATCGGCAGGCGCAGGAGATCCTGGCCCAGGCCGAGAAGCTCGCGCGGGACGCCGGCGTCGAATTTTCCTCCGTCTCCGAAGTGAGCGACCTGCCGTATGAGGCAATCATCAAGGCCGCCGAGGGCGCCGGATGCGACCTGATCTTCATGGCATCGCACGGCCGGCGCGGCATCAGCGGCCTGTTGCTGGGCTCGGAAACGCAGAAGGTCCTGACCCACTCCCGGATTCCGGTGCTGGTCTACAGGTAGCGCCGCCGCCATGCAGAACGAGGCGATCGACATCATTCTGGATGAGCACCGCTCCCTGGCTGCCGTCCTGCACGGACTTCGGCATCTGGTCAGGGAAATGCGCGAACGCAACAAGGCGCCCGATTTCCGTCTGCTTGGCGCCATGCTCTACTACCTCGACGCCTTTTCCGAGAAATTGCACAACCCGAAGGAAAGTACCTACCTGTTCACGCTGCTGCGCAAGCGGACCAGGGAGGCCGACGACGTCATTGACTTGCTCGAGAAGCAGCACGCGGAGAGCAGCCAGCTTGGCCGCGACCTGGAGCACGCGCTGGCGCGTCTCGAGGCGGGCATGCCCGACGGTCTGGCGCAATTTTCCGACGCCGTTGACAAGCTGATGGAGGAAGCCTGGCCGCACATGGCAACGGAGGAGAAAGTGCTGATTCCGCTGGCCCGCAAGCACTTGTTGCCCGCGGACTGGGCCGAGATCGCCCGAGCCTTTGGCGAGAACGGCGATCCCCGGTTCGGCGCCGAGCCGGACCACGAATTCCGCGACCTGTTTTCGCGGATAGTCAACCTCGCCCCGCCGCCGATCGGCGTGGGACCCGACCTGAGATAACTCGGGACGCCGGGGTCGGAACCCCGGCCGCCCCTAGATTCGATCGTTTACTGCTTGGCGTTGCGGGCGTCTTCCGCCATGTGCTTCTTGGCGTAGCCGTAGAGGTACACGGCCATCACGATGACAAATCCGATGGTGAAGACACTCAGCAGTCCGATATCGCTTCCAAACAGTTCCTTGATAGCCACCATGGTGCTCTCCCCTTGCGTTAAAGAAAAATCAACTGCCCTTGCCGGTGGCGGATGGACCACCGATTACCGTTTCTCCCAGCGCCGGCAGCACAACGTTTCCCATCAGCCGCCAGGTTTGGGCGTCATCCTCGATCACAACTATCCAGTGCCCCGAAGCAGGCAAGCGCAGCGCCGCAACGTAGCGACCGCCATCGGCAGACCGCAACTCGACCGTCTGATCCAGTCCGGCACGGGTCGGGTGCGACAAGGCCAGCGTCAATGAGGCGGGATTGGCATCGAGCGGCACTGCGCTAACCAGTTGAAGGTCGATGCCCTCGGAAGTCAGCTTGAACCGGGCCGCGATGCCGCGCTCGGCGGCAAGGCGGCTACGGGCGATGGTCTGATCGACTGCCAGGCCCTTCTTGTAGTAGTCGTCCGTGACCAGGGGATCGCTGGTCGAGATGGCAATCCACGCGGTCACGAACCCTGCCACGATCACGATGAACGGACCGGCCATCAGGATCCAGGGCCACGGCTCCCGGTACCAGCGTTTGGGTGGTGCTTCCATAGCGGCGGTCCTGTTCATGGCATCAGGAAGATTGCCTTCTCGTGAACCGAAATCTTCTCGTCGGATACAGCCTTGATGTCGAAGTAGATCGTATGGGAACCCTTGGCTGCCGACTCGGGCGGCACGCGAACCTGGTAGGTCACGTTCTTGTTGCTGGCGGAGGCCAGTTCGACGACCGGGTCGCCCATCAGTTCGATCTTGTCCAGTCCGGCAACGGTCACGGAGTACTTCTGCGGCACCTCGGACACATTCATGAATTGAAGGCGGAAGACGTTCTCGATCAGACCGCCCTCGACCTCGCGAGCCAGGGTCATGCGATCGCGAATGACGTCGACGCGCAACTCGGGCTTCGTTGCCAGCCCCCATACCCAGGCTGCCGAAATCACGGTCAGGATCGTCATGTAAACGATAACCCGCGGCCGAATGACGTGCCCCAGGATGTCCTTCATGCTCCAGTGCTTGGCCAGCGCATTCTCGGTGGAATAGCGGACGAGGCCACGCGGATAGCCCATCTTGTCCATGACCTGATCACAGACGTCGATGCAGGCGGCGCAGCCGATGCACTCGTACTGGAGCCCCTTTCGGATATCGATACCCGTGGGGCAGACGGCAACGCACAGGTCGCAGTCGACGCAGTGGCCGAGGCCGGCAGCCTTGTAGTCAGTTTCCTTCTTGCGCGGGCCGCGCGGCTCGCCCCGCTCTTCGTCGTAGGTGATGACCAGGGTATCCGGGTCGAACATCACCCCCTGAAAGCGGGCGTAGGGGCACATGTACTTGCAGACCTGTTCGCGCAGATGGCCCGCGAATCCGTAGGTCATGCCCGAATAGAGCACGATCCAGGTCCATTCCCAAGGACCGAAGGAGAGCGTCAGCGCCTCCTGGGCAAGGTCCTTGATCGGCGTGAAATAGCCGACGAACGTGAAGCCCGTCCAGACGGACAGAAGAATCCAGAGGCCGTACTTCAGCGCGCGTTTGGTCGCCTTTGTGGAGTCCCAAGGCGCCGCGTCGAGCTTGATGCGGGCGTTGCGATCGCCCTCGATCTTCTGCTCTATCCAGAGGAAGATCTCGGTATAGACGGTCTGCGGACAGGCATAACCGCACCAGAGCCGCCCCGCCAGCGCGGTAAACAGAAATAGCGCATAGGCCGAAATGATCAGCAAGACGGCCAGGAAGAAAACGTCCTGGGGCCAGAAAACCAACCCAAACAGGTAAAACTTGCGCTGAACGACGTCGAACAACACTGCCTGGCGACCGCTCCAGGGCAGCCAGCACAAGCCGTAGAACAGAGCCTGGGTGACCCAGACCAGAATCCACCGCCAAGTGGTAAACGTACCACTGACGTTCTTGGGATAGATCTTCTTGTGGACTTCGTAGAGCGAGCCGGACGCTTCGTCAACGGCCGCCGGGACAACGTTGGGGGAATCTGAATTCATTGTGTTTGGCTCAGTGGAATGGAACGAAAATGGTCGAACTCGAAGTCTACTCCAGTCACCGCGGACGTCCCCCGCTACGCACCCGCGACTCTTGCCAACAATGCAAGCGACCTCGACTCCATCTGCCTGCCAGAAAAACCGTCCGGCAGACCCTTCCCCCGACTGTATATTCTGTTCCGCTGCTTCTCTCCGGCCCAATGGCCGAAGAGAAGCGCACGGAATACTGCTTGGGTATTGCTTACTGCGCCGCAGGCGCCTCGGCCGGCGCGGCCGCAACCGCCGGAGCCGGCTTCATGCCACCACCCAGACCCCAAACGTAGGCGGTCAGGATGTGCACCTTGGCTTCGCCCAGGAAATCGCCCCAAGCGGGCATGCGGTTAACGCGACCCTTGGTGACCGTCTCGATCATGTCCGCTTCCTGGCTGCTATACAGCCAGATCTTGTCGGTCAGGTTCGGATAGCCGGCGTCGGAATTGCCCTTGCCTTCGGGGCCGTGACAGGCCGCGCAAGCTTGCGGGAACAGTTCCTTGCCACGCTGGACGCGCATCGAGTCGCTGGAGAGACCAGAGAGCGAGCGAACGAAGTGCACAACGTCCCTGACCTGCTCGGCGTCCATGTCGGGCTTGGTGCCCTTCGGGGTCATCACCGCATCATGTCCCTTGGCGATGGTTTCCTTGATCTTCTCAGGCGTACCACCCCAGAGCCAGTCGGCATCGGTCAGGTTCGGGAAGGCCTTGGCACCCTTGGCGTCGGAGCCATGGCACTGGGCGCAATACGTCAGGAACAGACGCTGGCCCATTTCCTTGGCTTCGCCGTTGGCAGCAACGGCCATCACGTCCTGCTTGAGGAACTTGTTGAAGATCGGCGCGTATTGCTCGTTGGCCTTCTTCATTTCGGCGTCGTACTGGCTGCGCATCGTCCAGTCCAGCTTGCCCCCGAAACTGCCCAGACCCGGGAAGATGGCCAGATAGACCAGCGCGAACACCACCGTGATGTAGAACATCCAACGCCACCAGTTCGGCAGCGGGTTGCTGTACTCCGCGAGGGTCTCGTCCCAGAGATGACCCGTGGTCTGCCCCGGATTGTGCTTCACGCTACCCTGCATCCACAGGAACACGCCGCAGCCAATTACGCTAACCAGCGTAATCACGACCACATACAGGCTCCAGAAGTTACTTACAAAGTCGTTCGTGTATTTGAAATCCATTTTCGGTTTCCCCTATTTGTCCTGGTGACCTGCACCGCGCTGTTCGCGCTGGATGACATCCAGCTCGTCGTCATCCAACGGGAGTCGCCCCGCCTCCTCGAAGGCAGCCTTGCTTTTTGCCGAGTAAGCCCACCAGACGATGCCGGCAAACAAGGCCAGCATCAGCACCGTCGTGATGGAGCGCAGGTCGTTGATGTCCATGCGACTCTCAGCGAGTCTGCTTGAGGGCAGTACCGAGGCCCTGGAGATACGCAATCAGCGCATCCAGTTCGGTCTTGTCCTTCAGAGCAGCCGGAGCATCCGCAATCTCCTTGTCGGTGTAGGGAACGCCGACAACACGAAGAGCAGCCATCTTCGCGCCGATGTTGGGTTCCTTGACAGGACGATCCAGCCAGTAGTAGCCAGGCATGTTGGACTCGGGCACCACGTCGCGCGGATTCAGCAGGTGGATACGATGCCATTGATCCGAATACCGCCCGCCGACACGCTGCAGATCCGGACCGGTGCGCTTGGAACCCCACTGGAACGGATGGTCGTAGACGAACTCGCCAGCCACCGAGTAGTGACCGTAACGCTCGGTCTCGGCACGGAACGGACGGATCATCTGCGAATGGCAGTTGTAGCAGCCCTCGCGGATATAGATCTCCCGTCCAGCCAGGCGCAGCGCGTCATAAGGCTTGACCAACTCGTTGACCGGTTTGGTGGTCGACGTCTGGAAAAACAGCGGAACGATTTCAACCAAGCCACCCCAGATGACCGCCAACAGGGTCAGGATGATCATCCAGGTGTTGCTCTTTTCGATTTGCTCGTGAGTCAGCATGATTTCTTCACCCTTCACTCAGTGGGCATGGGCCGGAGCAACAACCGGCGCATCGATCGCCTTGCCCGCCCCAATGGTCTTGAACATATTGAAGGCCATGATCAGCATGCCCGTCAGGAACAACAGACCGCCGACGACGCGGATCGTCCAGAACGGATAGGAGGCCTTGACCGACTCGACGAACGAATAGGTCAGCGTACCGTCAGCGTTGGTGGCACGCCACATCAAGCCTTGCATCACGCCGGAAATCCACAGCGCGGCAATGTAGAGCACCGTGCCGAGCGTAGCCAGCCAGAAGTGAACGTTGATCAGGCGGGTCGACCACATTTCGGTCTTGCCGAACAAGCGCGGCAGGAGGTAGTACAACGCGCCGATGGAAACCATGGCCACCCAGCCCAGCGCGCCGGAGTGCACGTGGCCGACGGTCCAGTCCGTGTAGTGCGACAGCGCATTCACGGTCTTGACCGACATCATCGGGCCTTCGAACGTGGACATGCCGTAGAACGACAGCGAGGTGATCAGGAACTTGAGGACCGGATCGTCACGCAGTTTGTGCCAGGCGCCGGACAGCGTCATGATGCCGTTGATCATGCCGCCCCAGCTGGGAGCCAGCAGAATCAGCGAGAAGATCATGCCCAGGGATTGCGCCCAGTCGGGCAGCGCGGTGTAGTGCAGGTGGTGCGGGCCGGCCCACATGTAGGTGAAGATCAGCGCCCAGAAGTGCACCACGGAGAGGCGATACGAATACACCGGGCGGCCGGCCTGCTTCGGCACGAAGTAGTACATCATGCCCAGGAAGCCAGCGGTCAGGAAGAAGCCCACCGCGTTGTGGCCATACCACCACTGAACCATCGCGTCCTGTACGCCGGCATAGGCGGAGAAGGAACGGGGCGTCAGGATGCCGGCAGCCAGCACCGGGATTTCTGCGCTATTGACGAGGTGCAGCAGGGCCACGGCGATGATCATCGCACCGAAGAACCAGTTCGACACATAAATGTGCGGGGTCTTGCGGGTACCGATGGTGCCGAAGAACACGATCGCGTAGGAAACCCAAACGACGGTGATCAGGATGTCGATCGGCCACTCGAGCTCGGCGTATTCCTTGCCGGTCGTGAAACCCAGCGGCAGGCTGAGCGCCGCCAGCAAAATGATCAGTTGCCAAGCCCAGAACGTGAATGCCGCCAGTCCGGGCAGGAACAGCGTGGTGTGGCAGGTCCGCTGGACCGAGTAATAAGAGGTGGCGAACAGCGCGCAACCGCCAAAGGCAAAGATTACGGCGTTGGTGTGCAACGGACGAAGACGTCCATAGCCGAGGAACTCAAATAGATTGAGCTGCGGCCAGACCAACTGAGCAGCAATAATGACGCCCACCAGCATACCGACGATGCCCCAGATTACGGTCATCACGGCAAACTGGCGCACGACTTTGTAGTTATAAGTCGCTTGCGATTGCATGTGGATTCACCTCATGAAGAACAAGAAAATTTTGAGCCTCCCTGGCGCCCGATCGCAGAATCGACGCAGGACGCCAGATCAGCCGCTGGCGCGGAGCATAACGGCAGTGGGGCGCGGCATTTTGACTCAGATCAAATTTGGCGCTCTCAGACTATCCTGATGGATAGATAAGAATGCCTGATCACACAAAGAAAAAAAGGGTGCGCCGCAGCGCACCCCCAACCCCAACAGAGAGACTAACCAGACAAGCCACATGCGACGATCAACCGTCACATCAGCGAAATACCGGGAACGGAGTATGGTTAAGGCGCCAGGAAGTTTCTTGACTTGGATCAAATTCACTGCACGTTATGACTTTCGTCTATCTGCAACACCGGATTCGGCTGCCGCGTCAGCCTCGTCTTTCGACGCCTCCGGGGTGTCATCGTCCATCAGCATCCGGTAAGCCGGCCCCTCGAGGTCTTCGAACTGGCCGTGGCGCAGTGACCACCAGAAGACCGCGGCGATGATGAACACCAGCAGCACCGATATCGGAACCAGCAGATACATTATTTCCATGACTTGACCTCCACTTGCTAGTTGAGCCGCGCCTGCAGGCGTAGCGCATTCAGGACAACGAGCAAAGAACTGAGAGACATGCCGATCCCGGCAAGCCAGGGCGTTACCCAGCCGGCCATGGCCAGCGGAATCGCAATCAGGTTGTAGGCGAAGGCCCAGACCAAATTCTGGCGAATGACCTTCATGGTTCGGCGCGAAATTTCCACGCCTTTCGCGAGATGCCGCAGGTCGTTCGAGAGCAGCACCACGTCGCCTTGACTGCGCGCCAGGTCCGTGCCGCCTCCCATCGCCACCGAGACATGCGCCTGGGCGAGCACGGGAGCATCATTGACGCCGTCGCCAACCATCGCCACGGTCGCTCCGTCGGCCTGGAGGCCGGCAATCGCTCCATGCTTTCCTTCCGGACTCATGCCGCCCATGGCGGAGTCGATTTCCAGGTCAGCAGCAATCCTGGCCACGGTGTCAGGCGCATCGCCACTCAATGTCGACAGGGAGATACCCAGCTTCCGCAGCGAAGTCATCGCCTCGGCCGCGCCTTCCCGAGGCCGATCCGACAAACGGAACACGGCCAGCCAGCCCATGGCGGTGCCAAGGGCGACTATCGTGTCGCCATGTGACTGCCACGCCACGCAGGCAGTCGGCAAGTCGATGTCGTTCAGCGCCCTCACAAACCCGGGATTGCCGAGCCGCAGCGACATGCCATCGGCCCTGGCCTCCACTCCTTGACCGGTAACGGCCCGAATCTCGCGAACCCCCATTGGCTGCCGGTCCGTGATCCGCTGAGCGGCAGCGCAGATGGCCCGGCCGATCGGATGCTCGGAGCCGACTTCCATCTCGGCAGCCAGCGCAAGCGCCTGCTCAGCGCTCAGGGCGCCCACCGCCAACGTCTCAACCAATACCGGCCGCCCCTCGGTCAAGGTACCCGTCTTGTCGAAGACGAAGTGGGTCGCCCGGGCGAGGGTCTCGATGGCATGACCCCGTGTGACCAGGACGCCGTTTCGGGACAGAACCCCTGTCGCAACGGTCAATGCGGCGGGCGTAGCCAGGGACAGCGCGCAAGGGCAACTCACCACCAGAACGGCGACGAAGACCCACAAGGCCTGCGCCGGATCAACCCACCACCACCATGCTCCGGTCACGAAGGCAAGAACGAGCAGGGCGCCGACAAAGCGCGCCGCAATGCGATCGGCCATCTCGACTATCCTGGGCTTTTCGGCCGCCGCCCGCTCCATGAGGCGCTGTATGGATGCCAGGCGGGTAGACTCGCCGACACGGTCGATCCGCAGCGTCAGGGGACTGCCCACGTTCATGCTGCCGCCGATGACCGCGTCACCGGCCCGCTTGTCAACCGGACGACTCTCCCCGGTGAGCAGGGACTCGTCGGTACTGCTGGCGCCTTCGATCACGGTGCCGTCAGCCGGAATGACCTCTCCGGGCGATACCAGCACGACATCGCCGGCTGCCAGGCCTGAGACGGTAACGCGATCGAGTTCTCCGCCGGGATAGGCTGAATAGCGGGATGCAAATGCGGGCAATACACGGGCCAACTCCTCGACGCCACGTGCCGCCTTTTGCCGGGCGACCATTTCAAGGAAGCGGCCGCCGAGCAGGAAGAAGACGAACATGGTCACGGAATCGAAGTACACCGCGCCGGAAGCGGTCAGGGTCGCCCATACGCTGGCCGCGAACGCAGCGCCGACCCCCAGTGCAACCGGCACGTCCATCCCGACCCGGCGCAGCTTGAGGTCACGCCAGGCGTGCGAGAAGAACGGGGCCGCCGAGTACAGAACCACGGGCAGAGTCAGCATCAAGCTCGCCCAGCGCATCAGTTGCTCGATGTCCGCCGTCATCGTGCCTTCATCGGCCAGGTACACCGGCACGGCGTACATCATCACCTGCATCATGCCGAACCCGGCCACGAACAGGCGCCACAGAGCCGTCTTGCGCTCCTTCTGGGCGATCAATTCAGATCGGGCCGCATCATAGGGGTGGGCACGGTAGCCGATCGCGGCAATGGCTTCCAGTATCTGCGACAACCTGATGCGTCGCTCGTCCCATCGCACCCTGGCACGGCGGGTCGCGTAGTTGATGTCGACGGCGGTCACCCCGGGCTGGCGGGCAATGTGCTGTTCGTTGAGCCAGACGCAGGCCGAACAGGTAATGCCCTCGAGAATCAGGGCCGCCTCGCGCTCATGTTCGCCGATCGGCCGCACGAAATTCTTCTGCACGTCCGGGTGATCGAACAGGCCAAGTTCCTGCAGTGCCTGCGGAATCGCCTCGCGCGGGCTCTCCGGCATGGCGTCCCGATGGCGGTAGTAGTCGACGAGGCCCCCGGCGACGATGGCCTGCGCGACGGCCTGGCAACCCGCACAGCACATGTCGCGATGTCGGCCATCTACCTCGACCGGGAAAGCAACGCCATGCGGAACGGGAAGCCCGCAGTGGTAACAGGACTCGCTCACGGGTGCCTCGTCAAACGCTACTTCGGCTGCATGCGAATCGCTCCATCGAGACGAATCACCTCGCCGTTGAGGTAGGGATTCTCGAAGATGTGCGCAACCAATGCAGCGAACTCATCCGCCCGACCGAGCCGCGACGGAAACGGTACCATCTTCCCCAAGGCTTCCTGGACCTCCGGCGCCATGCCCAGCAGCATCGGCGTTTCCATGATGCCTGGGGCGACGGTCATGACGCGGATTCCGGAGCGGGCAAGTTCACGGGCAATTGGCAGGGTCATCGCCACGATGCCCCCCTTCGAGGCGGCATAGGCCGCCTGGCCCAACTGGCCTTCGAAGGCCGCCACCGATGCCGTGTTGACGATCACGCCGCGTTCCCCGCCGGCATCCGGCTGGTTGGCGGCCATCGCCCCCGCCGCGAGGCGAATCATGTTGAAGGTGCCGACCAGATTGATGTCGATGACGCGCCGGAAGGCCTCGAGCGAATGAAGCCCGTCCTTGCCGACCACCTTTTCGCCATGCACGATGCCGGCGCAATTGACCAACCCGTCCAGGCGCCCGAAGGACGACAGCGCGGCATCGATGGCGGCGCGCGCAGATTCCTCGCTGGCGACATTGGTCTCGACAAAGCGCGCCTGATGCCCAAGCGCCGCGGCCAGAGCGGTTCCGTCGGCAGCCTTCAGGTCGGCAAGCACCACGTGCGCCCCCTCCTCGACCAGCAGCCGTGCGGTCCCGGCCCCCAGCCCCGAAGCGCCGCCGGTAACAAGAAAGACGCCGCCCTGAATCCGCATGAGTCCCCCGGGAAGCAAAAAAGGCTTGCAAAGCAAGCCTTTAAAAAGAAACTGGTGCCGCTTGTCTGACTCGAACAGACGACCTACCGCTTACGAAGCGGTTGCTCTACCAACTGAGCTAAAGCGGCAATCTCGCGAGGCGGCATTATAAGCAGACCAACGAAGCTTGGGCAGCAACTCTTCTCAACAACCGCTTATCGATATAAATCGACCGCTTATCCAGCATCGCTTGCCTCAGCGCTCCAACGCAACTAATTTGCCATGGACAAAGGAGGTATCCGCCATGACCGTAGTCGTTCGCCCCCAGGCCGCCCACGCGATTCGCAAGCTTTCCGTGCGGAGATATCGTGGCTTCACCCTCGTCGAACTGATGGTGGTGGTGGTGATCATCGCCATTCTCGCCAGCATCGCCTTGCCTGCCTATAACGACTACGTGACCCGTGGCCGGATTCCCGACGCAACGGCCAACCTGGCAAACAAGCGCGCCCAGATCGAACTCTTTTACGACAACAACCACACCTATGCGGGCGGCATTCCGGACTGCGCGGCAAGCGACACCACGACCAGCCGATACTTTGCCTTCAACGCCGTCTGCGGCCCCACTACGTATGTCATAGCGGCCGCAGGCGTTGGCACCATGGCCGGCTTCACGTACACGATCGATCAAACCAACGCCAAAGCGACCACAACCGTGCCGGCAGGCTGGACGGCAAATGCAGGCTGCTGGGTGACGAAGAAGGACGGGACATGCTAGGAGCATTCCACCCAGGACGATTGCGCTCGGCGGGTTTCTCGCTGGTCGAGTTGATCATCACGATCGTCATCCTCAGCATCGTGCTGGCCATGGCCATGCCGAGCATCACTGAATGGATACAAAACGGCCAGATTCGCACCGCAGCCGAGAGTGCCAAGAATGGCCTTCAGTTGGCCAGAATGGAAGCGGTCAAGCGCAATAGCCCGGTATCCTTCACACTGACCAACCTGGGCGCGGTAGGCGGCACCGGCTGGACCGTAGTGAGAGTCCAGACCGGCGAGGTCATCCAGGCGAAGCCGGATGGCGAGGGTTCAAATAATGTTGTCCTGATTGCGACACCGGGAGGAGCCACTACGGTCACTTTTACCGGACTGGGGCGCCGTCAGGCGGCCAACGCCGATGGCAGTGCCGTCCTGACCATGGTTCAGGCCGACAATTCGTCACTCACCGCCCCCCGACGGTTGAACGTAACAATTTCAGTTGGCGGCGAGATCCGTACTTGCGACCCCATCGTGACAGACGCAGGAGATCCCCGGGCATGCTGAACGAACGACATAAAATGGCCGCCACGCCAAAGTCAGTCCCGGCCGCACGCCAACAAGGCGTCGCCTTGCTGGAGGCCTTGATTGCAATCCTGATCTTCTCGCTGGGCGTCTTGGGCCTGATCGGTTTGCAGGCCAGCGCGACCAAGACCGCAACACAGGCGAGGTTCCGTATGGAAGCAGGACAGGTGGCGACGCAGCGAATCGCCGATATCTGGCTCGACCGGGCCAACATGGCTGGTTACGACGGGATTGCGCCGGCCCCCGGGTTGCCGGAGGGCACTATTGCGACCAGCGTCGTCGGCAGTGTCGTGACCATCACGGTCAGTTGGAAGGCCCCCGGCGACACAGTGCCCAACAGCCATCTGGCCATTGCTAACGTGACGACCAACTAACAGGACGCCGGCCATGATCCGCTCCCGCTCAAATCGCGGTTTTACCCTGATCGAAATCATGGTCGGCCTGGTGATCGGCCTGATCGCCACGGTGATCATCTTCCAGGTTTTCGAAGTCGCCGAGCGGCAGAAGCGGACGACCACGGGCACATCCGACGCACAGGGCAACGGAGCGATTGCCGTATTCATGATGGAGCGGCACATGAAGATGGCCGGCGCCGGGCTGAATCACGATACGTTCGAAGGCTGTACCACCCTGCATACCTTCGACGCCGACCTTGGCGGCCCGATCGACGCAACAGGCGGATCGTCGCTGTTCAACGTCGCCGCCATCGGCGACGGCGCCAGCCCGTCTGGATCCGACACCATCACGCTCCTCTATTACGACGACCCGAGCAACCCGGAATTCCGTTATTCCGATTCCCTGCTGTCGGCCACGGTCAACAACCCGTCGCTCGACCTGCAACCCCTGACTGCCCACAACTGCAACGCGGGCGGCATGGCTCTGATGGCCCAGAGCGGCACCTGCATGCTGATGTCCGTAACCGGCGTAACCCCCAGTTCCGGTACGTCGACGCCCGCGACGGTCCGGCATGATCCGGCGCCGGCCGGACGCTACAACCCCGCCGCTGGGGTATCCATGTCCTGGGGCAGTTATAACAAGTATTCGGCGCGGTTCCAGTGCTTCCCCGGTTTGTTCCGCGTCACCTACGGGATCAATACCCGCCAGCTCGAAGTCACCGAGCCGGATCCAGCCGTTCCCGGCGCCACCCGGACCACGCCGGTCGTGCCGGACATTCTCGACCTCCAGGCGCAGTATGGCATCGACAATCCCGCGCTCGTTCCGCCCATAGAATGGGTCGATGCGACCGGGGCGACCTGGGGAGCTCCCAGCTTGGCCGATGTCCGGCGCATTCGTGCCGTGCGCGTTGCCATCCTGGCACTCAACAGCGAGTACCAGAAGCCGCCTACCGATACCGGCGTCTGCGACGCCACCACGGACGCCATGCGGGCGGGCTGGTCGTCCTGGGCCAACCTGAACCCGCCTGCGGACCTCACTCCCGACTTCCACTGCTATCGATTCAAGGTCTTCGAGTCGGTCATCCCGCTGCGGAACATCCTTTGGGCAAATTGAGGGAATCGCCATGAATGCCCCGCTTCGACATCCACTTCCGGCCACGCTCCGTCAGTCAGGCCTCGCCCTGATCGTCGCGCTGATCGTCCTGATCGCCATGTCGCTGGCCGGCGTGGCCCTGATCCGGTCGGTCGACACCAGCTCGCTCGTCGCGAGCAATATGACCTTTCGCCAGACGGCACGGGAAAGCACGGATGCCGGCATCGAGGCCGCACGTGCCTGGGTAATGGCGCAGGCACAACTGTCGGACACGGCGCTCGACGCCAACAACAGTTCCGGAGGCTACTTCGCGACGCGCTCCGGGCTCGACCTGACGGGCAATGGCACGGGCACCGACATCGCCTGGCAGAACAACGACGGCTCGACCACTGCCGGCAGCGCCCTATCGAGCTGCCTGCCGGCGGACGCCGGCGGCAATGTCGTCTGCTACGTCATACAGCGCATGTGCACGAACTCCGGTCCGATGGACAGGAATACCTGCGATGTGACGGCGCAGATCAGTGGCCCGGGTGATCAAGGCGGCCTTCTTGTGCCTTCCGGCATACCAGTAAACCCGCCTCCCCAGTACGTCGCGATCTATCGAATCACCGTACGGGCCTCCGGTCCGCGCAACAACACCAGCATCACACAGATATTCGTCGCCGTCTGAATCGATTCCTGTCATCTTGCTCCGGCCCGAGCGGCCATAGGAGGTCACCGTGAAGAACCATCGCCAAGCCTATCGGACATTCGGCTGCACAGCACTGTCGGCAACGTCACTCGCGCTGCTGCTCGCCGGTCCGATGCCTGCCAACGCCGCCACGGACCTCAGTGACATCCCGCTCATCAACTCGACGTCGGTGACGGTGCTGCCGAACATCTTCTTCATTTTCGACAATTCCGGCAGCATGAGCGGCAACTCCATGCCGGATTACGTCACCGACGATCATTGCAAGCGGAACAACACGCAGCGGCGCAATTGTGTCGAGGGCGACCCGCCGTTCTACGCGGGTGCATTCAACGGCATCTACTACGACCCAACGATCACCTATTCCCCGCCGCGCGATGCCGCCGGCAACGTGAAGGCCGGCTGGACCGGCTGGTTGGCATCTGGCGGCGTGTGGACGGCTGTGCCGCGGGACGGCTACAAGATACTCAGCACCTCCACCATCAACCTGACCACCGGCTATCCGGAACGGGTCTGGTGCAACAGTAGCGGCCTGACGACCTGCAGGAGTTCAATCGACGCCGCCAACAACTACACTTATCCCGATGGGACTTTCTTCTATGTCAAGACCATCTATGGTGCCCCTTTGTATTACACCGCGACGGTCGAGTGGTGCGATGCCGGCGGGTCGCCATGGGGTTCGGGAACCTGCCAGGCACGCCAGACTTCCGTATTCAACAAGGTGAAGTACTCGAATTGGCAGGAGGTGCGCATCGTCCCCACTACGACATCCTACGCCAAGGCGGTGACGCGAACCGACTGCCTCGGCGCCACCTGTACCTATGCCGAGGAAATGGCGAACTTCGCCAACTGGTACGCATGGTACCGCACGCGCGAGCAGATGATGAAGACCACCATGAGCCTGGTATTCAATGACGTGCGCGGTACCCCTGACTTGATTGATCCGCTGGACAAGAACTATTTCCACGCCCGCGTCGGCTTCACGACTATCAGCAACACCGGGACCACCGACGGCGATGGCTACCTGGCCATCAACAACTTCGACGGACAGACTGTCGGCACCACCACGCAGCGTGGCAAGTTCTTCGACCGTCTCTTCAAGGCGCATGGCAGCAGCTTCACGCCCTTGCGCGGCGCCTTGACCAAGGCCGGCCGTATCTATGGCGGCAAGATCGGGGCCGACCCGATCCAGTATTCCTGCCAGCGCAACTATGCGATCCTGTCGACAGACGGCTACTGGAACACCGGTTCCGAAACCGCCAGTTACACGGCGAAGAAGCTGGACGGCACTTCGGCGATTGGCGAGATGGACGGCGCAGCCACCTGCAACACCAGCACCACGGCCCTGCCCAAGTGCAACGATTCGGGCACCTGCGACGCAATTCCGACGCGGCCGGAATGCGACACGCTGCAGAAGTACAGCTCGCTGGCCGATATCGCCTACTATTATTACCACACCGACTTGAGGCCAGCCAATGCCGATGGCAGTTGCATCCGGCCGTTCTGCACGAACAATGTCCCGCCGACTGGAAGCGTCAAGACCACGGAAGACGTTGCGACCTGGCAGCACATGACCACCTTCACCGTCGGCCTCGGTGTCGATGGCGTGCTTGGCTACCAGGATGGTTACAAGACGGCCCTGACCGGCGACTACGCCAGCATCAAGGGCGGCGCCCTGTCCTGGCCGGACCCGCAGTCGGAAACCACGGATCCCAATTACACGTCCAACACCGTCACCGAACGGATCGACGATCTCTGGCATGCCGCCGTCAATGGTCGTGGCACCTATTTCCGTGCCGACAATCCGCGCAGCCTAGCTGCCGGCCTGCGCAAGGCGCTCTCGGAAATGGATGCCAAGACCGGTGCCGGCGCATCGGCGGCGGCCAGCAGCCTGCAACCGACTGCCGGTGACAACTACGCCTACGTCGCCAGCTACCGGACGATCAAGTGGGACGGCGATGTCGCGGCATATACCATCGATCCGGTAAGCGGAGCCGTAAGCGCAAGCCCGCTCTGGCAGGCGCAGCCACTGTTGAATTCACGCATCACCGGTACCTGCGTCGACGGCGACACCCGCACGATCTACACCGGCAGCACGACCATCAAGCCCTTTACCTGGGCCGACCTCAGCACGACCGAGCGCGCCTACTTCGACACCAGCAAGCTCGACCAGTGGGCCGGCTGGAGTTCCGATGACCGGAGTGCCGCCACCGGCGAAACCCTGGTCAACTACCTGCGTGGTCATGGCTTGTATGAGAACCAGGACCGAGACAGCGCATTCGCTACCGCTTGTCCCAGCTATCGCCGGCTCTACCGCGACCGCGAGAACGTATTGGGCGACATCGTCCACTCGCAACCGGTCTACATGAAGCAGCCCAAGTTCAATTTCACCGATTCCGGTTACTCCGCCTTCAAGGCGACACCACGCGACGCACGACTCTACATCGCCGGCAACGACGGCATGCTGCACGCTTTCGACGCCACCTCGGGCGACGAGCAGTGGGCCTACATCCCGCCGATGGCCCTCAAGAACATGTACAAGCTGGCCGGCGAGTTCTACGCCGTCAACCATCAGTATTTTCTCGACGGTCCGATCACCGTTGCCGACATCAACGACGGGGGCTGGAAGACCATCCTGGTCGGCGCCTTGGGCAAGGGCGGTCGCGGCATCTACGCGCTCGATGTAACCGGCACCGGTGTCGGCTATCCGAAGGTGCTGTGGAACTTCAGCGCCGAAGGGCCGGATGGCGTGGCGAATACCGCGGACGACATCCCGAACCTCGGCTACACCTACGCCATGCCATTGGTCACCAAGCTCAAGGACGGCACCTGGGTGGTGGTCATCGCCTCCGGCTACAACAACGTTCCCAATCTGCCCAACTCCGGCGATTTCCCATCGGCCGACGGCGTCGGGCGCGTGTTCGTCATCCGCGCCGTCGATGGCGTTCTTCTCAAGACGATCAGCACCGGCGTGGGCTCCCCCGCCAACCCGAGCGGATTGAGCGGCCTCAATTACCATGTCTTGAACCTAGCGACCGACAATACGGCCGAGCGTGCCTATGGCGGCGACCTGTTCGGCAACCTGTGGGGATTCGACCTGGACGCCGGGACTGCGTACAAGATCGCGTCGCTCGGCAAGCCCATCACCTCACCGCCCCAAATCAGCGAAATCGACACCAATACCGTGTTGTTCTTCGGTACCGGGCGCTATCTGGGGCAGACCGACCTGGACCCGGTTCCACCTGCGACGGTGTATGCCATCAAGGACAACGACGGCGGCGCAGTCATCACCGAGGCGGATCTCGTGGAACAGACCATGTCCGGATCGCGTACCCTCACCACCAATTCGGTGGACTGGAATACCAAGTCCGGTTGGTTCGTGGATCTGCTCGCTGGTGAACTGGTGCATCTGCCCGCGCAACTGTACGGCTCGGTCCTGATCGTTGGCACCGTGTCGCCTGCGGCATCCGCCTGCGAGCCGGGTGGCACCGGCTATGTGTACGGGTTCGACTACCGTACCGGTTCATCCTCCGACAACAAGGCCGATACGGTGGCCGGCACCTACTACCCCTCGCCGCTGGTCGGCTTCACGGTGTTCCAGACCACGACCGGCCAGGGCAAACTGCTGGTCGTCAGTGGCAGCGGCAGCATGGAGAGCAAGGACACTCCGCCGGAACCCGGCATGGGCAGGGGAAAGGGAACCCGGGTGATCTGGCACGAAATGATCGACTGAAGGACGGCGCGCGGGCGGCGGCGACGCGTCGCGCCCCGCCCGCGACGGCACTAGGGCTCACGATGCGGCTTTGGCTGGCTGGTGGAATTTCCGTACTGCTGCACGGCGCGCTGATCGCGCTACCGCCCGGACGTATCTCCTTCACCGATATCCAGGTGCGGACCAGTCCGCAATCGGTCCCGCGATACCGGGGTGGACCGGCACCGCTGACCGTGGCCTTGGGGCCACAGTCAGTTCGGCTCGCGAGCGCCCCGCGCAAACCGGGCGGTCTCACGGGTGCCGTGATGGCTGCGGCGCCAGCCCTCGATGCCACCGCCACGCTGGTTCCCGCGCAAGCCGATTACAAAGGCAGCGACGAGGCCTTCGGTCTTCCGGCACCGGTGCCCTTCGGCCTGCCATCGCCACAGGAGTACCTCAGCAACCGTGAGCTCAGCGAACACGCAGCAATGCTCACGGAGATTCCCGGTCTGCCCGACGACCCCGCCGAAGTTCCGGGGGCTGGAATTCTCGTGATCACGCTCTGGATCAACGAACTCGGTCAGGTAGATCGGACCAGCGTGGTTTCGTCGCAACTCGATACGAAGACCGAACGCGCCGTCGTCGCGCAATTTCGGCATATGCGCTTCTCGCCCGGTCGACATGACGGCCAGGCGGTAAAGAGTCGAATGAAGATCCGTGTGGAAGTATTGCCCCCGAAAGCCGAAACTACTGGAGCTTCGGCAGCGGAAAACTGACCCGCTCGGCTTCGCCTGGCTGCAGCTCGACCCGGCTGGCACCCAGTTCCTTCAGGCGCGCGATGACCTGCTCGACCAGCACCTCGGGTGCCGATGCGCCAGCCGTGAGTCCCACACAGCGCTTTCCAGCCAGCCATGCCGGGCTAATCTCGGCCGCGCCGTCAATAAGGTAGGCGGCGCAACCCATACCCGCCGCCACTTCGCGCAGACGGTTCGAATTGGAACTGCTCGGCGAGCCGACGACGATCACCACGTCGCAGGCCTCGGCCAGCTTGCGTACCGCATCCTGCCGGTTCTGCGTCGCGTAGCAGATGTCGTCCTTCTTCGGCCCGACGATCGACGGAAAGCGCTCACGCAACGCCCCGATGACGGCAGCGGCATCGTCGACCGACAGCGTAGTCTGAGTGACGTAGGCAACCGCCTCGGGGTACCGCAAAGTCAGCCGTGGCACATCGCCGACCTTCTCGACGAGGTGCATGCCGTCGCCGCTCTGGCCCATGGTGCCTTCGACTTCCGGGTGGCCCTTGTGGCCGATCATCACCACTTCACGGCCCTGGGCGCGCTGGCGCGCGACCTCGAGGTGCACCTTGGTCACCAGCGGGCAGGTGGCATCGAAGACGCGCAGGTGGCGTTGCGCCGCCTCGGCCTGCACGGCCTTGGAGACGCCGTGGGCGCTGAAGATCACCGTGGCGCCGTCAGGCACCTGGTCGAGCTCGTCGACGAATACGGCGCCCTTGGCGCGCAGGTTGTCGACGACGTACTTGTTATGCACGACTTCGTGGCGGACGTAGATCGGCGCGCCGAACAATTCGAGCGCCTTCTCGACGATGGCGATGGCGCGTTCGACGCCGGCGCAGAAGCCGCGCGGATTGGCGAGCAGGATGTCCATCAGAGTATCCCCACGATCTCGACTTCGAAACGCACGTCCCGGCCGGCCAACGGGTGATTGAAATCGATCAGCGCCGAGTCGGCATCCAGTTCGCGCACTAGGCCGGCGATGTGCATGCCGTCCGGCCCCGAGAATTCGATCATGCTGAACACCTCGACGTTCCCGTCGGCCGGCAAATCGGCGCGGGAAAGACGCTGCACGAGTTCCGGGCTGTGGGGGCCGAAGGCCTGCTCCGCTTCCAGCAGGAAGGTGTGGTGCTCGCCCACGGCCAGGCCTTCGAGGCAGGCCTCCAGCGTCGGCACGAGTTCGCCGTTACCGAGCTGCAGCGTGGCCGGCGTGCCGTCGAAGGTGCTGACCAGCGCCTGATCGTTGCCGCTCGCCAGCCGGTAGTGCAGCGTGACAAGGCTGTCGGCCTTCACTTTTTCGGTCATGGCCGGTTCCTCTTGCCGAATAGTTCGACCCAGATCATCAGGATGACGCCGACGGTGATGGAGGAATCGGCGACGTTGAAGGCAGGAAAGTAGTGCTCGTTCCAGTGGAAGTGCAGGAAGTCGGTCACCGCGCCGATGCGGATGCGGTCGATGACGTTGCCGACCGCGCCGCCGAGAATGAACGCCAGCGAGCTTGCCATCAACCGCTCGTGCGCATGCTGGCGCAGCAGCGCCACCAGCCAGACGGAGATCGCCAGCGCCAGCACGATGAAGAACCAGCGCTGCCAGCCACCGGCGTCGGCGAGAAAGCTGAACGAGGCACCGGTATTGAAGAGCAGCGTCACATTGAAGAAGGACGTCACCACCAGGCTCTCGCCGTGATGGAACAGCGTCAGCACCCAGGCCTTGGTCGCCTGGTCGAGCAGCACGACGAGGCCCGCCAGCACCAGCCAGGGAAAAGTCAGCCGTGGCAGTACGCCACCTTTAGGCGAATTCACGGGCTTCGCCGCTGCCGAACAGGTTGTCGGCGCAGCGACCGCACAGTTCGGGGTGTTCCGCCGCGTGCGCATGCGTGCCGACATCGGCGCGCCAGTGCCAGCAGCGGGCGCACTTCCGGTGCGCGCTCGGCGTCGCGATGATCGCCTCGGCACCCACGTCGGCCGCCTTGACCAGCGTCGTCTTCGAACAGATCAGCACGAAGCGCAGGTCGTCTGCCAGGCTGGCCAGCAATTCGTGCTTGGCCCCGCTGGCGCGGATCTCGACCTCGGCTTGCAGCGAGGAGCCGATCTTGCCTTCGGTGCGGACGTCTTCCAGCACCTTCACGACATCGGCGCGGATTTCGCGAATGCCCTGCCAACGCGACAGCAGCTCAGCTTCGCCGGCCTGGGCGGGCAGTTCGTTCCATGTCGTGGTCATGACGGTGTCGCCTGCACCGGCAATGGCCCAGATCTCTTCGGCCGTGAAGGCCATGATCGGCGCCATCAGGCGCGTCAGCGTCTGCACGATGTGCCATAGCGCGCTCTGCGCGGCGCGGCGCGAACGCGAATCCCCGGCCGACGTGTAGAGGCGGTCCTTGAGGATATCGACGTAGAAGGCGCCGAGGTCCTGGCCGCAGAAGCTTTGCAGGCCCTGCACGACCTTGTGGAACTCATAGCGTTCGTAGTCGGCGACGCACTGCGCCTGCAAGGCGCGCGTCATCGCCAGGGCGTAACGATCGATCTCCAGCCACTGCTCGACCGGCAGCATGTCCCTGGCCGGATCGAAGTCCGCCGTGTTGGCGAGCAGGAACTTGAGCGTGTTGCGCAGGCGGCGATAAATTTCGACCACGCGATCGAGGATCTCCTTCGAGATCGTCAGTTCGCCGGAGTAGTCGGTGGCCGCGACCCAGAGGCGCAGGATCTCCGCGCCCATCTTGTCGGACACTTCCTGCGGTGCGACGACGTTGCCCTTGGACTTGGACATCTTCATGCCCTTGCCGTCGACCACGAAGCCGTGGGTCAGCAGCGCCTTGTAGGGCGCGCGGCCATCGATGGCGCAGCCGGTCAGCAGCGAGGAATGGAACCAGCCGCGATGCTGGTCGGACCCTTCGAGGTAGAGGTCGGCCGGATAGCCGCAGGCATCCGCATGCGAGCCGCGCATCACGCTCGAATGGGTGGTGCCGGAATCGAACCAGACGTCGAGCGTGTCGCCCATCTTCGTGTAACGATCGGCCTCGGCACCGAGCAGCTCCTTGGCGTCGAGCGCGAACCAGGCTTCGATGCCGCCCTGCTCGACGCGCTTGGCCACTTGCTCGATCAGTTCCGGCGTGCGCGGATGCGGCTCGCCCGTTTCCTTGTCGAGGAAGAAGGGAATCGGCACACCCCAGTTGCGCTGGCGGGAAACGCACCAGTCGGGGCGGTTGGCGATCATGGCGTTGAGCCGCGCCTTTCCCCAGCTCGGGAAGAACTGCGTGTCCTCGATGGCCTGCAGTGCCGTGTTGCGGAGGCTGACTTTCTGTTCGCCGTCCATGCGCACGAACCACTGCGTGGTGGCGCGGAAGATGATCGGCGTCTTGTGGCGCCAGCAGTGCGGATAGCTGTGCTGGATCTTCGTGTGCAGCAGCAGCACGCCCTTGGTCGCCAGCGTTTCGATGACCTTGGGGTTCGCTTCCCAGACGCTCAGGCCCGCGAAAAGCGGCGTCGCGGCGATGAACTTGCCATCGTCGCCGACCGGATTGTCGATCGGCAGGCCGTAGCGGCTGCCGACGTAGTAGTCGTCCACGCCGTGGGCCGGCGCGGTGTGCACCAGGCCGGTACCGGCTTCCAGCGTCACGTGGCTGCCGACGATCATCGGCACCTGGCGCTCCTGGAACGGGTGATCAAGCTTCAGGCCTTCCAGCTTGGTGCCGGTGGTCGAGGCAATGGTCTTGCCATGCAGGCCGTAGCGCGCCAGCGAAGACTCGACTAGGTCGCGCGTCAGGATCAGCAGGCCCTTTTCGGTTTCGACCAGGTCGTAGATGAAATCGGGGTGCGCGCACACCGCCTGGTTGGCCGGCAGCGTCCAGGGCGTGGTGGTCCAGATCACCGCGTAGGCCGGATGCTTGATGCCGACGCCGAAGATCTCGCGCAACTTGTCCATGTCGGCGACCGGGAAGCCGACGTCGATGGCATCCGAACTCTTGTCCTCGTACTCGACCTCGGCTTCGGCCAACGCCGAGTGGCAATCGAGGCACCAGTTCACCGGCTTCAGGCCGCGATAGAGGTGGCCGGCCTGGCGCATCTTCTCGAGGGCGCGAATCTCGTCGGCTTCGGTCTTGAAGTTCATCGTGGTGTAGGGGTTGTCCCACTCGCCGAGCACGCCGAGGCGGATGAAGTCCTTCTTCTGCCGCTCGATTTGCTCGGTGGCAAAGGTACGACACAACTCGCGTACCTTGTTGCCTTCGAGGTGCTTGCCGTGCTTCTTCTCGATCTGGTGCTCGATGGGCAGGCCGTGGCAGTCCCAGCCCGGCACATAGGGCGCGTCGAAGCCGGCCAGCGTGCGGGCGCGGACGATGATGTCCTTGAGTATCTTGTTCACCGCGTGGCCGATGTGGATGTCGCCGTTGGCATAGGGCGGGCCGTCGTGCAGCACGAAGCGAGGCCTGCCCTGTGATGCCGCACGGATCTGCTGGTAGATCTTCCTCTCCTGCCACTGCTTGACCCAACCCGGTTCGCGCTTGGCGAGGTCGCCGCGCATCGGGAAGGGCGTATCGGGCATGTTGAGAGTGGACTTGTAATCAGCCATGGTGAATGCCTGCAAAGTAAGCTCGGGTTGCGTCCACATCGCGCGCGATCTGCGCCGACAGCGCATCGAGGGAAGCGAACTTCATCTCGTCGCGCAACTTGTGAAGAAAATGCACCGTTACGTGCTCGCCGTAGATCCGGCGGTCGAAATCGAGCAGGTGCACTTCGAGAACGGGCTTGAGCGCATCGCCCAGCGTCGGCCGCACGCCGAGGCTGGCGGCGCCGGGCAGGTGGCGCTTGTCGACGCCGCTGACCGTCACCGCGAACACGCCGGTGAGCGCCACGCGCTTGCGCTTCAACTGGATGTTCGCCGTCGGATAGCCGATGCGCGCCCCGATCTTGTTGCCATGCACGACGCGTCCGGAGATGTTGTAGGGGCGGCCCAGGAGGCGCGCCGCATGCTCCAGGTCGCCCTCTGCCAGCGCCTCGCGCACCGCGGAACTCGACACGCGCTCGGCGTCGATGTCGATGGTGTGCATCGCCTCGACGCCAAAACCATGCGCCTCGCCAGCCTGGCGCAGCATCTCGAAATCGCCCGTGCGGCCGCGGCCGAAGCGAAAGTCGTCGCCGATGATCAAGTGCTTCACGGCCAGGCCGCGCACCAGCACCTTTTCGATGAACTCCTCGGCCGTCAACGCCGCCAGCTTGCGGCTGAAATGCAGCACGAAGGTACGCCCGATGCCGTTCGCTGCCAGCAGGCCGAGCTTTTCACGGAGGCTGGTCAGGCGCGCCGGCGCCTGCTCGGGCGTGAACAGCTCGCGCGGATGCGGCTCGAAGGTCATCACCGAGGCGGGCAGGCCAAGCTCCTTCGCCTTGCCGGTCAGGCGTTCCAGCAAGGCGCGATGGCCCAGGTGCAGGCCATCGAAATTGCCGATGGCCAGTACGGTCGGGGACGTCGCCCGGTCGGGAACGGTACGAAAAACCAGCATGCCGCGGTGCCTGAGGAAAAGAGGCGGATTATATCAACCGCCCACGGCCCTTCCGGTCCGGCAGAACCACATTCCCATCAAGTCATCGAAACTATCGATGGCCCTACCCCCGGTGCAACCTATAATGTTGCAAGTATTTGACTTAATTATATAAATAATCCTTTATCGTTACCATCAGGGTAAGCTTATAGCTGCCGCCCAATGTCACGATCTGGGGGACAGGAGCGCGGTCGTGACCAAGCACGATCTCATCATTCGGATTGCCGGCGAAGGCGGTGAAGGCATCATCTCCGCCGGCGACATGATCACCCAGGCCTGCGCAAGGGCGGGGCTGGACGTCTACACCTTCAAGACCTTCCCGGCGGAGATCAAGGGCGGCTACGCGATGTACCAGTTGCGCGCCAGCTCGGAGCGCCTGTACAACCAGGGCGACAGCTTCGACGTCCTCTGCGCCTTCAACGGCGAAGCCTATGATCTCAACCACACGCGCCTGCAGCCAGGCACGGTACTGGTCTATGACTCGCCCGGCGGCGACTTCGAGCCTGACATCCCGGAAGGCGTGCACGCGTACCCGATCCCGATGACCGCGACGGCCAAGGACTTGAAGAGTCCGCGCGCCAAGAATATGGTCGCCCTGGGCGCACTGTCGCAACTGTTCGACATCCCCGAGGCCTCGTTGCGCGAGGTGATCGCCGCCAAGTTCGCCCGCAAGGGCGACACCGTGGTCCAGGCCAATCTCACCGCATTCGCGCAGGGCCGGGCGCTCGCCGCCGCGCAGACCAAGACCGATGCCTACGCCGTCGAGCACGCCAAGGAGAAGCGCGACGTGGTCGTGATGTCGGGCAACCACGCGATCGGCCTCGGCGCGCTGATCGCCGGCCTCGACTTCTACTCCGCCTACCCGATCACCCCCGCCACCGAAATCGCGCAATACGTCGCCAGGCACCTGCCCAAGCGCGGCGGCACGCTGATCCAGGCCGAGGACGAGATCGCCTCGATCTCGCAGGTGGTCGGTGCCTCCTATGCCGGCAAGAAGGCGATGACCGCCACTTCCGGCCCCGGCCTGTCGCTGATGAGCGAAATGCTCGGCATGGCCTTCATGAGCGAAACGCCCTGCGTGGTCGTCGACGTGCAGCGCGGCGGCCCGTCCACCGGCCTGCCGACCAAGCACGAGCAGTCCGACCTTTTCCTCGCCGTGCACGGCTCGCACGGCGACGCCGGTCGCATCGTGCTGGCGGTGGAAAGCGTGCAGGACTGCATCGGCCTCACCGTGCAGGCCTTCAACCTCGCCGAGAAATACCAGGTGCCGGTGCTGCTGCTCTCCGACGGCTCCTTGGCCTTCTCGACGCAGACCATCCCCTATCCCGATCCCGACAGCTACCAGAAGGTCGAGCGCAAGCGCTGGGACGGCGAGGGCGAGTACAAGCGCTATGCGCAGACCGAAGACCACATCTCGCCGATGGCCGATCCCGGCACCCACGGCGCCACCCACATCGCCACCGGTCTGGAGCACAACGAACTGGGCATGCCCAACTACACGCCGGCCAACCACGAAGCGATGCAGGCCAAGCGCTTCGGCAAGCTCAAGGACGTCGTCACCGACTTCCCGGCAGCCGAAATCGATGGCGACGGCGAAGCGGAGCTGGGCATCATCGCCTGGGGCAGCAGCATCGGCGTCGTGCGCGAAGCGGTACAGCGCCTGCGCGACGAAGGCCGCAAGGTGAAAGGCTTCTATCCCAAGCTGCTCTGTCCTTTGCCGGCCGGGCAGTTCGAGGCCTTTGGCGCCACCTGCGGACGCTTGCTGATTCCGGAAGTGAATTACCAGGGCCAGCTCGCGCATTTCGTGCGCGCCGAAACATCGCTTCGCCCCGAGTCTTACACCGTCTGCGGCGGACTGCCCTTCACGCCCGGCATGATCGTTCGCAAGGTCAAGGAGATGCTCGCATGAACGCGCCCCATCCCGTCCTCCATCCGCAAACGCACCTGCACAAGGTCGCGCTCCAGTCCAAGGAATACAAGGACAACGTCAATCCCTTCTGGTGCCCCGGCTGCGGCCACCACGGCGTGCTGACCAGCCTCCTGCGCGCGCTCTCGGAAGTCGGCGTCGATCCGAACTTCCTGGTGAACATCTCCGGCATCGGCTGTTCCTCGCGGCTGCCCTACTTCGTCAAGTCGTACAAGATGCACACCCTGCACGGCCGCGCCGGCCCGGTCGCCACGGGGGCGCAACTGGCGCGTCCCGACCTCGCCATCGTCGTCAGCGGCGGCGACGGCGACGGCTTCTCGATCGGCGGCGGCCACATGCCGCACCTGGCGCGCAAGAACGTGAACGTCACCTACGTGCTGATGGACAACCATGTGTACGGCCTCACCAAATGCCAGGCCTCGCCCACCTCGCGGCGCGAGATGAAGACCGTCACCACGCCCTACGGCGGCGTCGAGGAGCCGCTCGACCCCGTGCTGTACATGCTCACCTACGGCGCCAGCTACGTCGCCCAGTCCTATGCCGCCAACGCCAAGCTGACGACGCGCCTGATCAAGGAAGGCATGGAGCACAAGGGCTTCGCCTTCATCAACGTGCTCTCGCACTGCCCGACCTTCAACGAAGTCGACGATGCGAAGAGCTTCAAGGAAGCCAGCGACGAAGTGACCGCCGAACACGACGTCACCGATCTCGACGCCGCGATGCACGTCGTGAACATGGCGACGCGTGCCGGCCGCATTCCGACCGGCCTGCTCTACAAGGTCGAGCGGCCGACGCTCGATGAGCGCATGGCGGAACTGGTGCAGCGTGTCGGCGGCCACGCCGACTATGACCTGAAGCAGATCATCGATCTTTCTCGTCCGTAGGCGTCCGAAAATGGAAGGCGCCGTCGAGTTCGACCTGACCATCAACGGCCAATGCGCCCAGGCGCATGCCGGCATGACGGTCGTCGAGGCCGCCTGGCGCAACGGCGTGCCGCGCGTGCGGGGCGTCGGCTGCCTGGAAGGCGTGTGCGGTTCCTGCCGCATCCTGCTGCGCCATGACGGCGAGGTCACCGTTGCGCTGGCCTGCCAGACCTTCGTGCAGCCCGGCATGGAAGTGGTGTTCCTGCCGCCGCAATCTGCACCGCGCCACCATTACGACATCGACGAGTTCGAGGATAGCTGGAGCATCCAGTCGCGTTTCCACGAGATATTTCCGGAAGCGGCGCGCTGCCGCCATTGCCACGGCTGCGTCGTCTCCTGCCCCAAGGGCATCAAGGTCGAGGAAGCGATCATGCTCGCCGCCACAGGACGCTTCCGCGACGCCGGCGAGATGTTCTTCGAGTGCGTGATGTGCGAACTGTGCGACAACGCCTGCCCGGAGCAGATCGCCCCGGCGCACGTCGGACTGTTCTGCCGTCGCATCACCGCGCACTTCCACTTGCGGCCGCCCAACCTGATCCATCGCCTCGAGGAACTGCGCCAGAGCAAGCAGGGCCGTGGCAGCCATGACTAGAGCGACCCAGGCCATCTCGCTCGCCGAAGCGCGCGCCCGCTACCAGCCCGACGCCGAGCTGGCACCGCTGCCGGCGATGATCGACCCGGACACGCTACTGGCCGCCTTCCATCCCGACCACCTGCGCGGCAGCGTGGTCAAACTCGTCATCGGCGCCAACGCCGGCGACAGTTGCCAGCACGAACTCGCCGACCTGCTGCAAGCCGAGGCCGTCATCGACGAGGCCGACCTGGCCGGCACGCCCGTCACCGATTGCGACGTGCTGGTCATCGGCGGCGGCGGGGCAGGCTGCGCGGCGGCGCTGGCTGCGGCCGAGCGCGGCGCCAGCGTCATCCTCGCCACCAAGCTACGCCTGGGCGACAGCAACACCGTCATGGCCGAAGGCGGCATCCAGGCCGCCATCGAACCCGAGGACAGCCTGCAGCGCCACGTGCAGGACACGCTGCGCGGCGGCCACCACGCCGGCGATCCAGCGCTCGTCGCGGCGATGGTCGAGGATGGCCCGGACGTGATCCGCTGGCTGATCCGCCAGGGCATGCAGTTCGAGCAGACCGCCGGCGGCAACCTGCACACGCGCAAGGCCGGCGGCCTCTCGACCGCGCGCATTGTCCACTGCCGCGACTACACGGGACTGGAGATGATGCGCGTGCTGCGCGAAGCGGTGATCCAGCATCGCGCCATCGAGGTCTGGGAACAGAGCCCCGCCATCGAACTGCTCTCCAACGAGCGCGGCCAGAAATGCGTCGGTGCGGTCCTTTCCTCGCTGGCCGACGGCCGGCTGCGCATCGTCCGCACGCGCTCGGTGATCCTGGCCACGGGCGGCATCGGCCGGCTGCACCTGAACGGCTTCCCGACTTCCAATCATCTCGGCGCCACCGGCGATGGTTTGGTGCTCGCCTACCGCATCGGCGCCAAATTGCGCGACCTCGATTCCTTCCAGTACCACCCGACCGGGCTGGTCTATCCGCCGCACCTGTCGGGCAAGCTGGTCACCGAAGGCGTGCGTGCCGCCGGCGCGCTGCTGCTCAATGCCGATGGCCAGCGCTTCGTCGATGAACTGGCGCCGCGCGATGTCGTCTCCGCTGCCATCCTGCGCGAAGTGCGCGCAGGCCGCGGCATCCGCAGCCCGCGCCTCGACAAGGAACGCTACGGCGTCTGGCTCGATACGCCGCGCCTGGAGCGGGCGCAGCCCGGCCTGCTGGAACGCCAGTTCCCGAAACTGCTCGGCCGCACCCGCGGCGCCGGGCTCGACCCGCGCGTCGATCCGCTGCTGGTGCACCCGACGCTGCATTACCAGAACGGCGGCGCCGTCATCGACGTCGATGGCGCCACCACCGTGCCGGGCCTTTACGCCGTCGGCGAAGTCTCGGGCGGCATCCACGGCCGCAACCGCATCATGGGCAACGCGTTGCTCGAGATCATCGGCTTCGGCCGCCGCGCCGGCGTCGCCGCAATTTCGGACCGCGATCGCGGTCCGAAGAAGGTGACGCTGGAGCACGTCAATCGCATGCGCCGCGCGCTGACGCTGGCCGGCATGCCGATGATGCGCAAGGCGCCGCAGGTCCTGCCGCCCTACGCGGGAGGCGTATGGGGCCGCTGAATCATGTTTTGCTTCATCCGGACCGACGCATCGGCGCCGACCTGGAACGATGGGTAAACGTCAGCCGTGGTGGTACGCCGCTGCGAATGGCGGGCGACGATCCGGTGCGCGTGCGCGAGCAGGTTCGGTTCGCCGAACTGCGCGGCCTGGGCGGCAGCGGCTTCCCAGTCTGGAAGAAGTGGGATGCCGTCGCCGCCGAATCGGGCAAGCCGGACAAGTGGCTGGTCGTCAACGGCAACGAGGATGAGCCCGGCACCTTCAAGGATCGCATGCTGCTCGAAGAGACGCCGCACCAGGTCGTCGAAGGCGCACTGATCGCTGCGCTGGCGGTCGGCGCCAACCGCGTGGTCTTCTACATCAACCCCGACCTCGCGCGTTCGCTGGCCTCGCTCAAGCTCGCGCTCGAGCAGTGGCAGGCATCGCCGCTCCTGCCGAAGGGTATCGAACTGACCCTGCTGCCCGGCTCCGGCCATTACATCGGCGGCGAGGAGACCGCCGCGATGGAATGGATCGAAGGCAAGTTCCCGTTCCCGCGCGGCAAACCGCCCTACCCCGCGCAGGTCGGCGTACATGGCTGCCCGACGCTGATCAACAACGTCGAGACGCTGGCGCATGTGCCGCACATCGTCATGAACGGCCCCGAGTGGTTCCGCGCCCAGGGGCGAAACGGTGCGAACGGCACCAAGCTCTATTCGCTGTCGGGCGACGTGCTGCATCCCGGCGTCTATGAACTGCCGATGGGCACGCCATTGCGCGAACTGATCTTTGAACACGGGGGCGGCCTGCTTTCGGGCAAGCCCTTGAAGGCCATCTTCACCGGCGGGCCGTCGAACACGCTGCTGACCCCGGCCGACCTCGACGTGCCGCTCGATTTCGATTCGCTGCGCGCGCGCGGCGGCAGCCTCGGCACCGGCGCGATGATCGTCATCTCGGAAGGCACCGGCGTCGTCAAGCGCGTCGCCGAGTACGTGCGCTTCTTCGCGCACTCCTCCTGCGGCCAGTGCCCGCCCTGCAAGAGCGGCACGGCGACGCTGTCGCGCCTGCTCGACCGCATCGACACCGGCCGCGGCACGCTCGATGATCTGGCGACGCTGGAAAACCTCTGCGCCATGCTGCCCGGCAGCGGGCGCTGTCACTTGTTAAGCGGGGTCGTGCAACTGCTCGACAGTTCGTTCCGGCACTTCCACCACGAGTACCGCAACGCGCTGCGCTGATCAGAACAGCGCCGCGAGCTTCGACTTGCCCTGCGGCGGATTCTTGGCGAAGTAGCGCTTGATGCCGCGCAGGATGGCCTCGGCCATCCGGTCCTGGTAGTCGTCGTCGGCGAGGCGCTTCTCTTCCTCCGGATTGGAGATGAAGGCCGTCTCGACCAGGATCGAGGGTATGTCCGGCGCCTTCAGCACCGCGAAGCCGGCCTGCTCGACGTGACCTTTGTGGAGATCGTTGATGCGGCCCAGTTCGCCCAGCACGTCCTTGCCGAGCTTGAGGCTGTCGTTGATGGTCGCGGTCTGCGAGAGGTCGAGCAGTGTGCGCGCCAAGTGCTTGTCCTTGACCTTGAGGTTGGCGCCGCCGATCAGGTCGGCCGCGTTCTCCTTCTGGGCCAGCCAGTTGGCGGCCGAAGACGAGGCGCCGTTCTCCGACAACACGTAGACGCTGGAACCGCGCGCGGTCGGCTTGACGAAGGCGTCGGCATGCACCGAGACGAACAGGTCGGCCTGCACGCGCCGCGCCTTGTGCACCCGCTGCTGCAGCGGGATGAAGAAGTCGCCGTCGCGCGTCAGCATGGAGCGCATGTTCGGCTCGCCATCGATCTTGGCCTTCAGCCGGCGCGCGATCGACAGCGTGACGTTCTTCTCGTAGCTGCCGCCGCGCCCGACGGCGCCCGGATCCTCGCCGCCGTGGCCGGGATCGAGCACGATGGTGACGAGACGGGCGATCTGCGGCTGGTCGGCCTTGGGCGGTTCGCTGCGCGGGCCCGCCTTCTCCTGGTTCTTGAGGAGTTCCATCAGCGGATCGGGTTCCTCGACCGGATAGAGGTCGAGCACCAGGCGATGGCCGTAGTCGCCGACGGGCTTGAGCGTGAACACCTGCGGCTTGATGTCGGCCTTGAGCTCGATGACGATCCGGACGACACCCGGCCGATTGCGGCCGGCTCGGATCAGCTTGATGTAGGGATCGCTCTCGCCGATCTTGTTGGGCAGGCTGTCGAGCACGGAGTTGAATTCCACGTCCTCGATGTCGAGCACCAGGCGGTCCGGTTCGCGCACCATGATGTGCGTGAAGCGCAGCGGCAGATCGTGTTCCAGCGTGACCCGCGTGTAGTCTGGCGCCGGCCAGACGCGCACCCCCATCACCGTCGGCTGCGCCGCGGCAAATGCGCCGCGCAACGGCGTGACGGACAGCGTCAGCGCAGCGGCGGCGAACCGGAGGACATCACGGCGAGAGGAGTGGAACTCGTCAGGCATCGCGCGCCCCGTTCGCTGCCGGCCTCGATGCGGGCCAGCCGGCCATCGCCGGCGACGGTAAGGCGGATGTGCAGGTCGGCAGCAGGCAAGTAGGGCGACGCCCGCTCCGGCCATTCGACCAGGCAGATGCCGTCATCCGCGAAGTATTCGTCCAAGCCTGCATCCAGGTATTCTTCCGGCTGATTGAATCTATAAAAATCAAAGTGATACAAGTTTAATCCAGAAACGACATGAATTTCAACCAGCGCGTAGGTGGGGCTCTTGACGGGGCCGCTATCGCCGAGCGCCCGCAGCAGGCCGCGCACCAGCGTCGTCTTGCCCGCGCCGAGGTCGCCATCGAGCCAGACCACCAGTCCGGGCTGCATACAGGGCTTCAACGCGGCACCCAGGGCCAAGGTTGCAGTTTCGTCGGACAAATTGATGTTCATAATGTCTCGCATGGACGCCGAAAACTCACGGGCGCTGGCGGCAAGGATCAAGGACTGGGGCCGGAATCTCGGCTTCGACGCCGTGCGCATCTCGGCGCCTGACTTGCCGGGCGCCGCGGAATCGCTTGCCGCCTGGCTGGCCGCCGGCTGCCACGGCGAGATGGATTATATGGCTGCGCATGGCACCAAGCGCGCCCGGCCGCGGGAGTTGCTGCCGGGTACGCGCGCCGTGATCGTTGCGCGCATGAACTATCGTCCGGATGCAGCCGATGCCGGAGCCAACCTTGCCGACGGCACCCGCGCCTACGTCTCGCGCTACGCGCTGGGCCGCGACTACCACAAGGTGTTGCGCGGGCGCCTGCAGAGCCTCGCCGAGCGCCTGGCAGCCGAAGTCGGTCCCGGCGGCTATCGCGTCTTCGTCGACTCGGCGCCGGTCATGGAAGTCGAACTGG
This sequence comes from Rhodocyclales bacterium, assembly GCA_016235765.1. GTDB lineage: Bacteria > Pseudomonadota > Gammaproteobacteria > Burkholderiales > Rhodocyclaceae > Fen-999. The sequence goes on from JACRIZ010000036.1 coordinate 37,906, forward strand.
CCACGCAGGCCGGACTGGGCTGGCGCGGCAAGCACACGCTGCTGCTCGACCGCGAAGCCGGCTCCTGGTTCTTCTTGGGCGAGATATTCACCGATCTGCCGCTGCCGGCCGACGAGCCGGTAAGCGATCACTGCGGCACCTGCCGCGCCTGCCTTGACGCCTGCCCGACCGGCGCCATCGTCGCGCCCTTTCGCGTCGATGCCCGGCGCTGCATCTCCTACCTGACCATCGAACTCAAGGGCAGCATTCCGGAGGACCTGCGGCCGCTGATGGGCAACCGCATCTACGGCTGCGACGACTGCCAGCTCTGCTGTCCCTGGAACCGGGAGGCACCGCTCACCGCCGAGCGGGACTTCGCACCGCGTCAGGGACTGGACACCGCGACGCTGGTCGAACTCTTCCGCCAGGAAAAGTCAGCCGTGGCGGCACGCCACCTGGGCTCGGCCATCGGGCGGATCGGCGTCGAGCGCTGGCTGCGCAATATCGCGGTGGCGCTGGGCAACGCACCGACCAGCCCAGAGGTCGTCGCGGCGCTGGAGTCGCGCCGCGACGACGAATCGGAACTGGTGCGGGAGCACGTGCGCTGGGCGCTGGCGCGCCACGGCGCGGCTTAGCCGGCGACCGGCTTCACGCAGGCCGCCGCCTGCTTGGCGCGCCGACGCGCCTCGTCGGTGGTGTCGGCATTGGCGACCGCTACGCCCATGCGCCGCTTGACGAAGCTCTCCGGCTTGCCGAACAGGCGCAGGTCGGATTCGGGGACGTTCATCGCCTCGGCCACGCCCTCGAAGGCGATGCCCCTGGCCTCGACGCCGCCGTAGATGACCGCCGAGGCGCCGGGACGGCGCAGGCTGACATCCACCGGCAGGCCCAGGATCGCCCGGGCATGCAGTTCGAATTCGGACAGGCGCTGGGTCGCCAGCGTCACCAGGCCGGTGTCGTGCGGCCGCGGGCTGACTTCCGAGAACCAGACCTGGTCGCCCTTGATGAACAACTCGACGCCGAAGATGCCGCGCCCGCCGAGAGCGCCCGTGACGGCCCTGGCGATCTCGCGCGACTTCCGCAACGCGATCGGCGTCATCGCCATCGGTTGCCAGGATTCGACGTAATCGCCGTTCACCTGCACGTGGCCGATCGGTTCGCAGAAGTAAGTATCCACCGCAGCGCCGCCGCCGATGGCGCGGACGGTGAGTTGGGTAATTTCGTAGTCGAAGTCGATGAAGCCCTCGACGATCACCCGGCCCGCCCCAACGCGGCCGCCGGACTGCGCGTAGTTCCAGGCCTTCTCGACGTCGGCCTGGGTCTTGATCAGCGACTGGCCCTTGCCCGACGAGGACATGACCGGCTTGACCACGCAGGGGAAGCCGATGCCGCCATCGATCGCGGCCTGCAACTCGGCCAGCGAATCGGCGAACTTGTAGGGCGAGGTCGGCAGGCCGAACTCCTCGGCGGCGAGGCGGCGGATGCCTTCGCGGTTCATGGTCAGTTGCGCGGCGCGCGCGGTCGGGATGATTTCCGTCCAGCCTTCCTGCTCGATTTCCACCAGCGTCGCAGTGGCGATGGCCTCGATCTCCGGCACCACCAGGTGCGGCTTTTCCTGCTCGATCACCGCGCGCAGGGCGGCGCCGTCGGACATGGTGATGACGTGGCTGCGATGCGCGACCTGCATGCCCGGTGCGTCGGCGTAGCGGTCGACGCCGATCACCTCGCAGCCAAGACGCTGCAGGGCGATCACGACTTCCTTGCCGAGTTCGCCGCAGCCGAGCAGCATGACCTTGGTCGCCGAGGGCGACAGCGGCGTGCCGATACGCTTCATCCTATTCTCCAGTCGCTATCGGGCGCGCCGGATCGGCGCACCATTCGCTCCAGGAACCCGGATAGAGCCTGGAGCCGGTGAGGCCGGCGATTTCCATCGCCAGCAGGTTGTGGCAGGCGGTGACGCCGGAGCCGCATTGCTGCACGACCTTCACCGGGTCGCGCCCGGCCAGCAGCGCGCCGAACTCGGCGCGCAGTTCATCGACCGGCTTGAAGTAGCAGCCGGCGTCGTCGAGGTTGTCGAAGTAGAAGCGGTTCGCCGCACCGGGGATATGGCCGCCGACGGGGTCGAGCGTTTCCTGTTCGCCGCTGTAGCGTTCCGGCGCGCGGGCGTCGACGACCAGGATATCGGGCGATTCGAGCGTGGCCAGCACGAAGTCGGCATCGACCGTCAGCGGCTGCGGGCGCGGCACGAAGCTCGCCGGCGCTACGCTCGGCACCTCCGTCACCAGCGCCTGCCTGGCGCGCCGCCAGCCGGGCAGGCCGCCATCGAGCAGCGCAACCCGATCGTGGCCGAGCCAGCGCAGCATCCACCACAGCCGCGAGGCGAAGATGCCGCCCTCGTTGTCGTAGGCGACGACCTGCGTGTCCGGCCCGACGCCGCATTCGCCCATGCGCCTGGCGAAGACTTCCGGATCGGGCAGCGGGTGGCGGCCGTTGCGGCCGGTCTTCGCGCCCGACAGGTCGCGGTCGAGATGCAGGAACAAGGCACCGGGAATGTGGCCCTTGGCGTAGGCCGCGGCACCGTACTCGGTGTTGCCGAGATCGTGGCGGCAATCGAAGATGCGCCAGTTCGGATCGCCGACGTGAGCGATCAGCTCGTCGGCCGTGACCAGCAGTGAACTCACTCGGCGGCGCCCTCGGCAAGCCAGGTGCGCGCTTCGCTCTCATCGCCGAAGACGCGGATGTCCGACTTGAGGAACAGTTGCTCGAGCCAGGCGCTCCAGGCCACCCATTGGCTGTTGGTGAGAACGGCGATGCGGCGGAAGTCGGCGGCATGCTGGCGCGAGAACTTGATCTCTTCCCAGGCCATGTCGACCGTGAAATCGGCCATTTCGCGCAGATCGAACAGCAGGTCCGGCGTGCCGCCGCGGCTGACTTTCGCCAGCACCAGGTCTTCGAATTCCTGGAAGTCGCCGAGCGTGAATTCGCCGAGCACGGCGACGGACAAGAGGTTGTCGGTTTGGTCGGTAGTGATCATTTTCTTTCCTGAAGGTGGCCGGCCATGATGCGGCGGTAGAACTCGTGGAAGTGCTGCATGCCGTCTTCGGTCGGCGACTGGTAGGGGCCGACTTCGTTGCGGCCCTCCTGCCACAGCGCGTAGCGACCGCGATCCATGCGCTCGCCGATGTCGTCGTCCTCGATCGCGGTCTCCATGTAGGCGGCCTGCTCGGCCTCGACGAACTCGCGCTCGAACAGCGCGATTTCCTCGGGGTAGTAGAACTCGACGACGTTCATGGTGCGATTGACGTCCTGCGGAATCACCGTCGAGACGACGAGCACGTGCGGATACCACTCGACCATGATGTTCGGGTAGTAGGTGAGCCAGACGGCGCCCTGCTTCGGCGCTTCGCCCTTGGCACCGTAGAAGTCCCGTACGGCTTGCTGCCAGCGGCCGTAGGCCTTGGAGCCGACGCGATCGAGCGGCGTGATGCCGACCTTTTGCACCGAGTACCACTCGCCGAACTGCCAGGTCAGGTCGTCGCAGGTGACGAAGTTGCCGAGGCCCGGATGGTAGGGCACGACGTGGTAGTCCTCGAGATAGACCTCGATGAAGGTCTTCCAGTTGTAGTTGCACTGGTGCAGCTCAACGCGGTCGAGTTTGTAGCCGCTGAAGTCGCACTCGTTCGCGACGTTCATGCCCGCCAGGTCGACGTTGGCCGGGCGCGGCCCCTTGAACAGCAGGCCATGCCAGGACTCGAGCTTGCGCTTGTTCAGGTTCAGGCAGGGGTTGGCCGGGAAATGCGGCGCGCCGATCAGTT
>JACRIZ010000037.1 GCA_016235765.1 Rhodocyclales bacterium
CTTCAGCACGGTGAACGCCAGCGACGAAACCGCGAACAGCGCGGCCAGCCCGACCGATGCCGCCAGCGCGTTGCCGAGGTTGCCCAGCGCCACCCCCGCCACCGACGCCAGCCCGGACCGGCGCCCCTGGACGATGCTGCGTGTCACGATGTAGAACACGCCCGGACCCGGCGTGATGGCCAAGACAAGGCTAGCGATCAGGAAGGTCGAAAACAGCGGCCAGGGTGGAAAGAGATCGGTCATCGCGGCAAGAGTGATGGAAGCGGATCGGGGTCAGCCGCCATTGTCCCGCCATTTGCCCTGGGGTGGCGTTTCGCCACGGCTGACTTTTCCTAGGCCTGCCCGCCAATGCGGGCCATGGCGACATTGGCGGCGGCGGTACGGGTTTCGACGCCGAGCTTTTCGTAGATGTGTTCGAGGTGCTTGTTCACGGTGCGCGGGCTGGTGCCGAGGATGTCGCCGATGTCTTTGCTGGTCTTGCCCTTGACGACCCAGAACAGGACTTCAGCTTCGCGCGGGGTGAGCGTGAAGGCGGCGGTGAGGCGGGCGGCGAGGGTGGCGTCGTCCATGGCGTCGGGGGCGTTCCTGGCGGCTTCCTGCAGTTGCCGCGCGGTGCGCAGGTGGGCGGCGATGCGCGCCAGCACTTCGGGCGGGCGCACGGGCTTGGTGACGTAATCGGAACTGCCGGCTTCGAAGGCGGCGAGCACGTGCTCGGTCTCGGTCAGACCGGTCATGAAGACGATGGGGATGTGCTGGGTGCTGAAGTCGGCCTTGAGGCGGCGCGCCACTTCGAAGCCGTCGATGCCGGGCATCACGGCGTCGAGCAGGATCACGTCGGGCAGCGCCTGGCGGGCGCGGGCCAGCGCCGATTCGCCGTTGGTGGCGACCAGCACCTTGTAGCCGGCCTCGTCGAGCGCGTCGTGCAGCATCGAGAGGTTCTCGGGCAGGTCGTCGACGATCAGGACAACGGCGGCGTGGTTCATGGTTTCAGCAGGGCGGCGATCTCGTCGATGCGGAAGGACTGGGCCAGCTCGCGGGCACGGCGCACGAACTCGGCGCATTGTGGCTGTTCGGCGGCGAGCTTGTCGAGCTCGCGCTGGATGCCGCGCACGTAGCCGGCGCCGACATGCTCGGCCAGCGCCGCCAGGGCGTCGACGGGCGGCAGCACGAAGGCGGCGGGCGGCGCGATGGGCGGCTCGACCGCTTCGATCCAGTCGAGGTTCAAAGCCCGGCCCAGCCAATCGAGCAGCTCGTCGAAGCGCACCGGCTTGGTGATGAAGTCGTCGGCGGCGATGCCGGAATCGTTCTCCAATCCCTTATCGAAGGCATTGGCCGAGACGATGGCGATGCGCGCGTCCGAGAGCCGGTCGCGGCGGATGGCGCGGATGGTCTCCCAGCCGTCCATGCCGGGCATGGCCAGGTCCATCAGGATCGCGTCGGGCCGGAAGCGCGGCAGCACTTCCAGGCATTCCTCGCCCGAGGCGGCCTGGTCGATGACGAAGCCGAGCGGCGCCAGCACGCCGGTGAGCAGTTCGCGATCGACCGCCTCGTTGTCCACGATCAGGATGCGCCGGCGCGGGCCGGCGTAGCCGAGGCGGCGGGCACGGCTGGGCGTGGCCGGCACCACGCCGGTCAGCGCGGGCAGGTAGAGGCGCACCACGAAGCGGCTGCCGACGCCAGGCTCGCTGGTCGCGGTGAGCTCGCCGCCCATGACTTGGGTGAGCATGCGCGCGATGGTCAGGCCCAGGCCGCTGCCGGCCGCCGCGCCCTGCGCCGCGCTGCCGCGCACGAAGGGCTCGAAGATGCGGTCGAGTTCGTCGGGCGCGATGCCGGGGCCCGTGTCCTCGATCTCGAAGGTGGCCATCTCGCGCGCGAAGCTCACCGTGAAGCGCACCTCGCCCTGCGGGGTGAATTTCACGGCGTTGCCGAGGATGTTGAGCAGGATCTGGCGCAGGCGCTTGTCGTCGGCGCGCACCACGGCCGGCAGGCTGTCGGCGAAGAAGTCGAAGGCGATGCCCTTGCTGCGCGCCTGCACCTCGATCATGCGCGTGATCTGCTGCAGGAAGTCGGCGAAGGCGATCGCGCGCGGCTGCAGCGTCAGGCGGCCGCCCTCGATGCGGGCGAGGTCGAGCGTGCCTTCGATCAGCGACAGCAGGTGCTCGCCACTGCGCCGGATCACGGCGATGCCCTGCCGGCGATGGGCAGGAATGGCGGCGTCGCCGTCGAGGATCTGCGCGTAGCCGAGGATGCTGTTGAGCGGCGTGCGCAGTTCGTGCGAGAGCGCACTGATGTGGCGGCTCTTGGCCTGGTTGGCGAAGTCGGCGATGGCCTTGGCCCTCTGCAGCGCCTCATCGGTGCGGCGGTGGGAGTCGATCTCCTGCATCAGGAGTTGCGTCTGGCGGTTCGACTCTTCCTGCGCCACTTCGCGGCTCTTCAGCGTCAGCACCAGCCACCAGGCGATGATGCCGGAGACCAGCAGCAGCGCGACGAAGAGCTTGAGGAAGAGCGGCGGCAGCGTCGCGGCGAAGGCGGGATTGCCCTGCACCTCGTTGGCGTAGACGAGCCCGAGCAGGGCGCCGAGCAGCGGCACCAGCGCCAGCATCAGCAGCAGGTACTGGCCCAGGCCGGCGTCGAGGTAGGGCCAGAGCGCGCGCGGGAAGGCGCGGCGCAGCACGCCGCCCCACTGCGCGGCGAAGCGCGCCTTCGGCTGGCAGAGGTGGTGGCAGCGGGCGTCGAGCGCGCAGCACAGCGAGCAGATCGCGCCGCCGTAGGCCGGGCAGGCGGCCATGTCCTCGGCCTCGTAATCCTTCTCGCAGATCACGCAGCGCTGCGTGCCGGGTTCGTGCACGTGGGCCGGCCGGGCCAGGTAGTAGCGGCCACCGGTGGCCCAGGCCAGGAGCGGCGTGGCGACCAGCGCGATGCCGATGGCGATGAAGGAGGCGAAGGCCTGCGCCCATTCGCCGAACAGGCCGAGGTGGGCGGCCACCGACAGCACCGAGGCGGCGACCATGGCACCGACGCCGACGGGATTGATGTCGTAGAGATAGGCGCGGCGGAACTCGATGCCGGGCGGCGAGAGGCCGAGCGGCTTGTTGATGACCAGGTCGGCGACCACCACCATCATCCAGGCGATGGCGACGTTGGAGTAGAGCCCCAGCACCTGTTTCAGCGCCTGGAAGACGTTCATCTCCATCAGCATCAGCGCGATCAGGGTATTGAAGACCATCCAGACCACGCGGCCCGGGTGGCTGTGGGTGAGCCGGGCGAAGAAGTTCGACCAGGCCAGCGAGCCGGCGTAGGCGTTGGTGACGTTGATCTTGAGCTGCGAGACGATGACGAAGATCGCGGTGGCGGCGACCGCGAGGCCCGGATGGGCGAACACGTACTCGAAGCCGGCCAGGTACATGCGGTTGGGGTCGACCGCGCGCTCGACCGGCACGGCGTGCGACAGCGCGAGGTACGCGAGCAGCATGCCGCCCAGCATCTTGGCCACGCCGACGAACACCCAGCCGGTGCCGCCGAACAGCACGGCGAGGTTCCAGCGGCGACGATTCTCGGCGGTGCGTTCGGGCATGAAGCGCAGGTAGTCGGCCTGCTCGCCCATCTGGGTGATCAGCGCCACGCCGACGGTGAGCGCAGCGCCGAACAGTTGCCAGTCGAAGCCCGGGCCGTAGCCGACGATGCCGTCGAAGGCGGTCGGCTCCTGGTGCAGCACGAAAACGTAGGGCAGCACCATCAGCAGCAGCCAGGCCGGCTGCGTCCAGGCCTGCAGGCGCGAGATGGCGGTGACGCCGTGGGTGACCAGCGGGATCACCACCAGCGCGCAGACGAGATAGCCGATGGCCGGCGGGATGTCGAAGGCCAATTCCAACGCGTAGGCCATGATCGCCGCTTCGAGGGCGAAGAAGATGAAGGTGAAGGTGGCGTAGATCAGCGAGGTCAGCGTGGAGCCGATGTAGCCGAAGCCGGCGCCGCGCGTGAGGAGATCCATGTCCACGCCGTAGCGCGCCGCGTAATAGCTGACCGGCAGGCCGGCCAGGAAGATGATCAGGCCGGTGACCAGCACCGCCAGCGCGGCGTTGGTAAAGCCGTAGCTGACCAGCAGCGTCGCGCCGACCGCTTCGAGAACGAGGAAGGCGGCGTCGCCGAAGGCCATGTTGGCCACGCGGAACTCCGACCACTTGCGGAAGGCGCGCGGCGTGAAGCGCAGCGCGTAGTCCTCCAGCGTCTCGTTGGCGACCCAGGTGTTGTAGTCGCGGCGTACCTTGGCGATGCGCTGGAGCGGGGCGGCGGGCTGGGCGGGGTCGGACATGGCGCGATTATCGCGCGCCCGGGTGTGCCATTTAGCAACAGAATGGGTCCGTTCGTCCTATTCCCTCTTTACTTCCCGGCTATATCTGTCGTAATAGAGGGTAAGGAAATACCAAGAGGCCGGAACGAACATGACGCGCAGCGCCCACATCAGTCGAGACAGCAACGACAACGCCGCCGCGGCGATCGGCAAGCTGGTTCATCTGGCGATGCAGCGCGGACTGGGTGCCGGGCGGCCGGTCAAGATCGGTACCGTGCGCGGCATCGTCATCGGTTACAACATCTCGCGCGACGGCAACTATCCGGGCACCCGCTACCCGCTGCTGGTGAAGACCGAACTCGGCACCGCCAAGTTCGGCCTGGATGAAGTGATGCCGGCCTAGGCCAGGGCCTTGAGCGCCGCGGCGTAATCCGGTTCGGTCTTGATTTCCCCGACCAACTGCGAATAGACCACCTTGTCGCTTTCGTCCAGCACGACCACGGCGCGCGCGGTGACGCCGGCCAGCGGGCCGCTGGTGATCTCGACGCCGTAGTTCTTCATGAACTCCCGGCCGCGCATGGTCGACAGGTGGACGACGTTCTTCAGGCCTTCGGTGGCGCAGAAGCGGCCGGCGGCGAAGGGCAGGTCGGCCGAAATGACCAGCACGACGGTGTTGGCCAGCTTGCTTGCCTCTTCGTTGAAGCGCCGCGTCGAGGTCGCGCACACCGGCGTGTCGAGGCTGGGTACGATATTGAGCAGCTTGCGCTTGCCGGCGTAGGTCTTCAGGCCCACGTTGCCGAGGTCGCCGGCGACCAGCGAGAAATCGGGGGCCCGATCGCCCGCCTGCGGAAACTTGCCGGACACTTCGATCGGGTTGCCGGCCAGGGTGACGGTTGTCATGTTGTTGGTCTCCTGTAGTTGGGACGGCCACTTTGCCACATGACTGCGGGATGCGGCAACCGCAATCCAAGTGCGGGCAATATTCGGGCAAACTGTGGCCATGGACCATGAATCCCTCCCGATCCGTTACGTCGAGCCGGTGTTCCGCCCGCCCAGCGAGGCGGAATCGCTGATCATCCCGCTCACCGACGGCTGCTCGTGGAACCGCTGCACTTTCTGCGAGATGTATACCGCGCCGCAGAAGAAGTTTCGCGCCCGCGACGAGGCCGAGACGCTGGCAAGCATCCGCTGCTGCGGCGAGGTGTACGGCGACAGCATCAAGCGCGTCTTCCTCGCCGACGGCGATGCGCTGATGCTGGCGGAACGGCGCCTGATGAACGCGCTGGAGGCGATCCGCAGCCACCTGCCCGGCGTACGCCGCATCTCCGCCTACTGCCTGCCGCGCAATCTGGCGAAAAAGTCAGCCGCGGCGGTACGCCTTCTCGCCGAGGCGGGCCTGAGCATGGCCTATGTCGGCGCCGAGTCGGGCGACGACGAGGTGCTGGCGCGGGTCAACAAGGGCGAGACGCAGGCCTCGACGCTGGCAGCGCTCGACAAGCTGGGCGCGGCCGGCATCACCCGCTCCGTGATGATCCTCAACGGCCTGGGCGGCAGGACGCTCTCGGCCCAGCATGCCGAGCACTCGGCCGACCTGATCAACGCGGCGCAACCGGAGTACCTGGCGACGCTGGTGGTGAGCTTTCCGAAGGGCGAGGAGCGGCTGCGCGCCGGCTTTCCCGGCTGGGAGCCGCTGTCGGTAATCGAACTGATGCAGGAAATGGAACGCTTCCTGGCGCGCCTCGAACTGAAACGCACCGTGTTCCGCAGCGATCACGCCTCGAACTGGCTGGTGCTGAAGGGCACGCTGGGCGCGGACAGGCAACGCCTGCTCCAGCAGTTGCGCGCGGCCATCGCCGACCCCGGCCACGCGCGGCTGCGGCCGGCCTGGGCACGCGGCTTGTAGAATCCTGCGCATGGACTATCAGATCATTCCCGTCACCGCCTTCGCCCAGAACTGTTCGCTGATCTGGTGCGAGGAAACCAAACAGGCCGCCGTGGTCGATCCCGGCGGCGACATCGAGGACCTCGTCGCCGCGGCTGCGCGCCACGGCGTCACCATCGTCAAGATCCTGCTGACCCACGGCCACATCGATCATGCGGGTGGCGCGGCGGAGATGGCGCAGCGACTGTCGATTCCGATCGAGGGGCCGCAGCGCGGCGACGAATTCTGGATCCGGCAACTGGTCGAACAGGCGCGGATGTTCGGCTTTCCGGGCCGGGTCGCGCCCTTCACCCCCGACCGCTGGCTGGAAGGCGGCGATACGGTGTCATTCGGCAACGTGGTGCTGGAGGTGATCCACACCCCCGGACACACGCCCGGCCACGTGGTCTTCTTCCATCGCCCGTCGAAGCTGGCGCTGGTCGGCGACGTGCTGTTCGCCGGCTCGATCGGCCGCACCGACTTCCCGGGCGGCAACCACGGCGACCTGATCCGCTCGATCCGGGCCGGCCTGTGGCCGCTGGGCGACGACGTCGCATTCATCCCCGGCCACGGGCCGATGTCCACCTTCGGCGAGGAACGGCAGAGCAACCCGTTCGTCGCCGACGGCGTCTGACGCAGGCTACTTCTTCAGCGAGTCGCGGATCTCGCGCAAGAGGACGATGTCCTCGGGCGTCGGCGGCGGTGCGGCAGGTGCGGCCGCTTCCGCGCGCTTGAGCCGATTCATCTGCTTGACCATGATGAAGATGATGAAGGCCAGGATGATGAAGTTGAGCGCGATCGTGATGAAGCTGCCGTAGGCGAAAACGGCACCCGCTTTCTTGGCCTCGACCAGGGTCGTGGCAGTTTGACCGGACAGGGCAATGAAGTAGTTGTTGAAGTCCAGACCCCCGAATATCTTCCCGACGATGGGCATGATCAGGTCGCCGACGATGGAATCGACGATCTTGCCGAAGGCGCCACCGATGATGACGCCAACCGCCAGGTCCATCACATTGCCCTTGACCGCAAACTCCTTGAATTCCTGCACGAATCCGCTCATGTGCTTCTCTCCTTTCAGGTTTCTGCTAGGCTGGGGAACTCTAGCAAATTTTCATATCCGAAGCCCATCGCCATGAAAGCACTCAAGTTGGCCGCCATCGTGCTCGGCATTTTCGTCGTCCTGATCGTCGGCGCGATCGTGCTGCTGCTGGCGATGTTCGACTCGGCACGCATCAAGTCCGAACTGGTCGACGCAGTCCAGGAAAAGACGCAGCGCACGCTGAAGATCGACGGCGACCTCGGCCTGTTCTTCTGGCCGAACGTCGGCATCGAGGTCGGCAAGACCGCGCTGTCCGAATTCAAGAGTCCCCAGGAGTTCGCTGCCATCGACGGCGCGCGCGTCTCGATCGCCGTGCTGCCGCTGCTGACGAAGCGAGTCGTCGTCGAGGCCATCGAGCTGGACGGCGCCAGCGTGACGCTGATCAAGCGCAAGGATGGCACGCTCAACATCGACGACCTGATGGCGAAGGACGCCGGCAAGGCAGCGAAGCTGGCGCCGGCCGACGGTCCGGCCACGCCCCTGCAGGTCGATATCGCCGCGGTGAAGGTCAGCAATGCGAAGCTGGTCTGGCGCGACGAACAGCGCGGCGAGGCGACCACGCTTTCGGGCTTCGACCTCGCCACCGGCCGCATCGTCGGCGATACCGCGACACAGGCCTGGTCGGTCGAGGCACTGAACCTGGCGGTGGCGGGCAAGCGGGGCGCGGAGGCCGTTGCCCTCACGCTGGCGATTCCGAAGCTGGCGCTGGACGGCGACGCGGCGCGCACGCTGACGCTGGACAGCATCGCCGGCAGTGTCGAACTGGCCAGCCCCAGGATGCCCATGAAGTCGCTGGCGCTGCCGCTGGATGGCCAGTTGCACGCGGAACTGGCGAAGGAGACGGCCAAGGGCACGCTGTCGACGCGCTTCGACGAGTCGAACATCCAACTCAAGTTCGGCGTCGCGAAGTTCTCTCCGCTCGACCTCGGCTTCGACCTGGCCATCGACCGCCTGAACGTCGACAAGTACCTGCCGCCCGAGAAGTCCGCGGCAGCCAAAGACGATACGCCGACCGGCGGCGTGGCCGGCGTGGCCGGCGCGGCGCGGGAGGAGAAGATCGACCTATCGGCACTGAAGGCGCTGAACGCGCACGGCGACATTCGCGTCGGCCAGCTCCAGGCGAAAAACCTCAAGATGGCCGACATCAAGGCGAAGATCGACTTGGCCGGCGGCAAGCTCGACGTGGCGCCGCACAGCATGAAGCTCTACGGCGGCTCGCTGGCCGGCACACTGTCGGTGAACGCCAACGGCAACGCCATCGCGTTGCGCGAGAACCTCACCGGCGTCAGCATCAATCCGCTGCTCAAGGACCTCGCCGACCAGGACCTGATCGAGGGCCACGGCGACGTGCGCCTCGACGTGACGACGCGCGGCGCGACGGTGCCGGCGCTGAAACAGGCGCTCGATGGAACGGCTGCGGTGGCGCTCAAGGACGGCGCCCTCAAGGGCATCAACCTCGCCCAGTCCTTCCGTGAGCTGAAGGCCGTGTTTTCGCGCAAGGAGGATACGCTGCAGAAAGCCAGGGCGACCGACCAGACCGACTTCTCGGAACTGACGGCGACGTTCAGGATCGCCGACGGCGTCGCCCGCAACGACGACTTCGCCGCCAAGACGCCCTTCCTGCGCCTGGGCGGCGCCGGCGACATCGACATCGGCAAGAGCCGTCTCGACTATGTGCTCAAGGCGACCGTGGTCGAGACCTCGGGCGGGCAGGGCGGCAAGGACCTCGAACATCTGCGCGGCGTGACCGTGCCGGTGCGCGCCAGCGGGCCGTTCGACCAGTTGGCCTACCGGATCGAGTTCGGCAGGATTTCGGCGGAAGGCGCGCTGAAGGCCAAGCTCGACGAAAAGAAGAAGGAAGTGCGCGAAGACCTGAAGAAGAAGGCCCGCGAGGAGTTGATGAAGGGCCTGTTCGGCAAGTAGGCAGCGCTCAGGCCGCCAGCCGCAGCGTCTTGCCCAGCGGCTCGGCCGGGTGGTGGAAGGCCACCGGGCCGTCGGGCTTGGCGTTAACGAACTGGTGCACGAACGGGTCCTTGGACGCCAGGATTTCCTGCGAGGTGCCTTCGGCGACCAGCTTGCCGTCGTGGATGAAGTAGGCGTAGTCCGCGACCATCAGCGATTCCATGACGTCGTAGCTTACGACGATGGAGGTGACGTCGAGGGCGTCGTTCAGCGAGCGGATCAGGTGGGCGATGACGTTGAGCGAGATCGGGTCGAGGCCGGCAAAGGGCTCGTCGTACATGATCAGGCTCGGGTCGAGCGCGATCGCGCGCGCCAGCGCCACCCGCCGCGCCATGCCGCCCGACAGCTCATTGGGCATCAGCGTGCTGGCACCGCGCAGGCCCACCGCCTGCAGCTTCATCAGCACCATGCGGTGGATCAGCTCGTCGGGCAGGTCGGTCAGCTCGCGCATCGGGAAGGCGATGTTCTCGTAGACGCTGAGGTCGGAGAACAGGCCGCCGGCCTGGAACATCATGCCCATCTCGCGGCGCAACGCGTAGATGCCCTCGTTGTCCAGTTCGTTGACGATCTCGCCGTTCACCTGCACCGTGCCGCGTTGCGGTCTGATCTGGCCGCCGATCAGCTTGAGCAGCGTGCTCTTGCCCGAACCGGAGACGCCGAGGATGGCGACCACCTTGCCGCGCGGCACGCGCAGGGAGAGGCCGCTCAGCACCTGATTGTCGCCATAGGCGAAGTGGATGTCCTCGACTTCGATGATGTTTTCGTCTGCCATGGGCGGGATTTTCTCAGACTTGGGGCCTGCGTGCCAAAATGCCGACATGCGTTTGGGCATCGACCTCGGCGGCACCAAGACGGAAATCATCGCGCTGGACGACGCCGGCGGCGAACTGTTGCGCCGCCGGGTAGCCACGCCGCGCGGCGACTATCCGGCCACGGTGGCGGCAATTGCCGGCCTGGTAGCGGCCGCGGAACATGAACTCGGCCGGCGCGGCACGGTCGGCGTCGGCATACCCGGCGCCGAATCGCGCGTGACCGGGCTGATCAAGAACGCCAACTCGACCTGGCTGATCGGGCAACCGCTGCGCCAGGACCTCGAACGGGCGTTGGGTCGCGAAGTGCGCCTCGCCAACGACGCCAACTGCTTCGCACTCTCCGAAGCCGTCGACGGTGCGGCGGCGGGATTGGAGGTGGTGTTCGGCGTCATCCTGGGCACCGGCGTCGGCGGCGGCATCGTCGTGCGCGGCCAGGTGGTCGCGGGCGCCAACGCCATCGCCGGCGAGTGGGGCCACAACCCCATGCCCGGCGAACACCACCATGCCGAGTGCTATTGCGGGCGCAGAGGTTGCATCGAGCTTTACCTCTCCGGCCCGGCGTTGGCGGCGGACGGGGGTGCGGGCAGCGAAGAGGCGCTACAACGCTACGAACGGCGCCTGGCCCGCGCCCTCGCGCAGGTGATCAACATCCTCGACCCGGACGCGATCGTGCTCGGCGGCGGGGTGTCCAACATCGACCGCTTGTACGACAACGTGCCCGAGCTGTGGCGTGCGCACGTCTTTTCCGACCACGTCGCCACGCGCCTCTTGAAAAATCGCCATGGCGATTCGTCGGGGGTGCGCGGCGCGGCCTGGCTCTGGGAGAAGGCCGCATGAATCCCTGGCTGCGCATCTTCACGCCTTTCGCGGTCGGCTATTTCCTCTCCTACCTGCTGCGCAACGTCAATGCCGTCATCGCTCCCGAGCTGACGCGCGAGTTGGCGCTGTCTGCGGCGGACCTCGGCCTGCTGACCTCGGCCTACCTGCTCGCCTTCGGTGCCTTCCAGTTGCCGCTCGGCGTGCTGCTCGACCGCTACGGCCCGCGCAAGGTCGAGGCCGGCCTGCTGTTGATCGCCGCATTCGGCGCGACGGTCTTTGCGCTGAGCGACAGCCTCGCCGGACTGGCGGGCGGCCGGGCGCTGATCGGCCTGGGCGTCTCGGCCTGCCTGATGGCGAGCTTCAAGGCCTTCTCGCTATGGTTTCCGGCCGAACGCCAGGCCTCGCTCAACGCCGCGGTGATGGCGGCCGGCGGCTTGGGCGCACTGACTGCCACGACGCCGCTCGGCTGGGCACTGCCCGTGTTCGGCTGGCGCGGCATCTTTGTTGCCGTCGCCGCGCTGGTGGTACTGGTGGCCGGGCTGATCTTCGCCACACCCGAAAGGCCGCCCGGCAATCACCGCGAGACCCTGGGCGAGCAGTTCGCTGCGTTGGGCGGCATCCTCAAGAGCCGGGTCTTCTGGCGCTTCGCGCCGCAGACGGCGGCCGTGGTCGGCGGCTTCATGGCCCTGCAGGGGCTCTGGGCCGTGCCCTGGCTGATGCAGGTCGGCGCTTGCACGCGCGACCAGGCCGCTTTCCACCTGCTCCTCACCAGCGGCGCCATGCTGATCGGCTTCCTGTCCATCGCCGCCTTCGTCGTACGCCTCAAGCACATGGGCGTCCATCCGGAAGCGATCCTCAAGGCCGGCATGGGGGTAGGCATCGGCACGCTGCTGCTGATCCTGCTCGACATCGGCCCGAGCCACCTGCTCTGGTTCGTGCTCGGCCTGGTGTTCTCGGTCGGCAACCTGGCCTATGCGCTGCTTGCCGCACACTTCCCGCGCGAGCTCTCAGGGCGGGTGAACACCGCGCTCAACCTTGGCGCTTTCCTCGGCGCCTTCGGCATCCAGTGGGGCATCGGCGCCCTGGTCGACGCGCTCGGCGCCAGCGGCATCCCGACAGTGGAAGCCTACCGCTGGGCCTTCGGCGCCCTGGTCGCCGTGCAGGCGGCAAGCTACGGCTGGTTCCTGCTCGGCGCCCGCAGGCAGTAGGCGCGGGGCCGTGTGTCATTTCGTGACATTGCCCCTTTGGGCGATACGGGTAGCCTTGCCCGGCACCTGAGGCGACGCTAAGGTGCGGTGACCCAGTCCGAGCGCCGCAGAGCGCACTGCATGTGACCAGATGGAGGAACTGGTCGCTCAACCATCAAGGGGAATGCTGATGAACGCTCTTACGCTCATATTCGCGGCACTCTGCGTGTTCGCGATCGCCTACCGTTTCTACGGGATATTCATCGCCAACAAGGTGATGAACCTGCGCGACGACCGGGTGACGCCCGCCGTCGCGCTCGCCGACGGCCACGACTACGTGAAAACGAACAAGTTCGTGCTGTTTGGCCATCACTTCGCCGCCATCGCCGCGGCCGGCCCGCTGCTGGGGCCGGTGCTTGCCGCGCAATTCGGCTTCCTGCCCGGCGCCTTGTGGATCCTGATCGGCGCCGTGCTGGCCGGCGGCGTCCATGACTCCATCGTGCTGTTCGCCTCCGTTCGCCACAAGGGCAAGAGCCTGTCGGTGATTGCCGAGACCGAGGTCAGCCGCGCCGGCGGCAAGGTGGCTTCGGTCGCCATCCTGTTCATCCTGATCCTGACCCTGGCCGGCCTGTCGATCGCCGTGGTCAACGCCATGTTCAACAGCCCCTGGGGCACGTTCACCGTGCTGGCGACCATCCCGATCGCCATGATCATGGGCATCTACATGCAGAAGGTTCGTCCCGGCGACATCAAGGGCGGCAGCATCATCGGCGTCGTCCTGCTGGCGCTGTCGATCCTCGTCGGCCCCTACGTCGCCGCCGACCCGGCGCTGGCGCAGATGTTCACCTTCAGCAAGAAGGAACTGGCGATCATCATCCCGGCCTACGGCTTTGCCGCTTCGGTACTGCCGGTCTGGCTGCTGCTGGTGCCGCGCGACTATCTCTCGACCTACCTGAAGATCGGCACCATCGGCCTGCTGGCGCTGGGCATCGTCTTCATCCACCCCGACCTGCAGATGCCGGCCGTGACCGAGTTCATCCACGGCGGCGGACCGATCATCCCCGGTGCCGCCTTCCCGTTCGTCTTCATCACCATCGCCTGCGGCGCGCTGTCGGGCTTCCACGCCATCATCGGCTCGGGCACCACGCCGAAGATGATCGCCAACGAACGCGACATCATCTTCGTCGGTTACGGCGCCATGCTGATGGAAGGCTTCGTCGGCATCATGGCCCTGATCGCCGCCTGCGTGCTGGTGCCGGCCGACTACTTTGCCATCAATGCCGCGCCGAAGGCCTTCGAAGCGCTCGGCATGGTGCCGGTCAACCTGCCCGAACTCGCCAGCCAGGTCGGCGAGAACATCCAGGGCCGGCCCGGCGGCGCCGTCTCGCTGGCGGTCGGCATGGCCTTCATCTTCTCCTCGGTGCCTTTCCTCGAGGGCATGATGGCCTACTGGTACCACTTCGCCATCATGTTCGAGGCGGTGTTCATCCTGACCGCCGTCGATGCCGGCACGCGCGTCGGCCGCTACCTGCTGCAGGAAATGCTGGGCAAGGTCTACAAGCCTTTCTCCGACAATTCCTGGGTGCCGGGCGTCGTCGTTACCAGTGCCTTGTTCACCTCGGCCTGGGGCTACCTGGTCTACACCGGCGACATCGCCACCATCTGGCCGTTGTTCGGCATGAGCAACCAGTTGCTGGCCACCTGCGCGCTGATCGTCGGTACCTCGATGCTGATCCGGCTGGGCAAGGCCAAGTACGCCTGGGTCACCGCCGTGCCCGGCTTGTTCATGATGCCGATCGTGATGTGGGCAGGCTACCTCAACATCACGGCCAACTTCATGCCCAAGGGCCTGTACCTGCTGGCCACCATGTCGGTGGTGCTGATGGTGCTGATGACCATCGTCTTCGTCGAAGCCTTCCGGCGCTGGTACGCGCTGCTGCACGCCGATCACACCGTGCGCGACAGCTACGGCGACGAAGTGCTGGCGCTGGCCGAAGACTGAGCGGCGAAGCCCGGCCGGGCCGCAGCCCCGGCCGGGGCTAGTACTCCAGCGGATCGACGTCGAGATGCCAGCGCAGGTCGCGCGGCGCCTTCAGCTTGTGCAGCAGGCCGTTCCATTCCGCCAGGAAGGATTGCAGCGCCGGCCGGCTGGCGGACTCGACCAGCAGTTGGGCGCGGTCAAGGTTCTTGAGCCGGGCCATGCGCATCGGTACCGGGTCGTAGAGTGCCACCGCATCGCCGGCCAGCGGCAGCGCCGCGTCGCACGCAGCGCCGAGGAATTCGAGCGAAGCGGACATGTCCTTCGCCTCGGCGCGCAGCAGGGCCTGATACGAGAAGGGTGGAAAGCCCGCCATCTGCCGCTCGTCGAGCTGGCTGCGGGCGAAGGCGTTGTAGTCGTGCTCGACCAGCGCGCGGTAGAGCGGATGCGCCGGATACTCGGTCTGGATCAGCACCTCGCCGGGCAGGTCGTGGCGGCCGCTGCGGCCGCCCCCCTGCATGAGCTGCGCGAACAGGCGCTCGGGCGCGCGGAAGTCGGCGGCGAACAGCGCGGCGTCCGCACCGACCACGCCGACCAGGGTGAGGCGCGGGAAGTCGTGGCCCTTGGCCAGCATCTGGGTACCGATCAGGAGGTCAGCCTCGCCGGCATGGATGGCGGCGAGCAGCGCCTGCCACTTCGTCGGCGTACTGGCCGAGTCGCGGTCGATGCGCAGGATGCGTGCCTCGGGGAAGCGCTCACTCAGCGCCGCCTCCAGGCGCTGCGTGCCGCGGCCGAAGGGATGGATGTCCTGGTTGCCGCAGTCCGGGCAGGCCTTCGGAATGCCGGCTTCGAGGCCGCAGTGGTGGCAGCGCAAGCGCTTGTCAGTCAAGTGCACGACCATGTTGGCGGCGCAGCGGCGGCAGCGCGACACCCAGCCGCAAGCCGGGCAGGCGAGCACGGGCGCGTAGCCGCGCCGGTTGAGGAAGACCAGGCTCTGTTCCCTGCGTTCCAGCCGTACGGCCAGCGCTTCGATCAGCGCCGCGCTCATGCCGTCCTGCAGCTTCTCCTTGCGCGTGTCGACGGTGCGCACCGCGGGGGGCGCTTCGGCCACGGCGCGCCGGTTCAGTTCCAGCAGGCGGTAGCGGCCCGAGAGCGCATGGTGGAAGGTCTCCAGCGCCGGCGTGGCCGAGCCGAGCACGATCGGAATGTCGAGTTGCTTGGCGCGGAACACGGCCACGTCGCGCGCCGAGTAGCGCAGGCCTTCCTGCTGCTTGAAGGAGGCGTCGTGTTCCTCGTCGACGACGATCAGGCCCAGGCGCGGCAGCGGCATGAAGACGGACAGGCGCGTGCCGAGCACGATGTCGGCACTGCCATCGAGCGCGGCGAGGAAACCGCGCGCCCGGGCGGCGTCGGCGATGCCGCTATGCGCCGAGACGATATGCGCTCCTGGGAAGCGCTCACTTACGCGCTGTTCGAGCTGCGGCGTCAGCGCAATTTCCGGCACCAGCATCAGCGCCTGCTTGCCGGCCGCCAGCACGGCGTCGATGGCGCGCAGGTAGACCTCGGTCTTGCCGCTGCCGGTGACGCCGTGCAGCAAGAAGCTCTCGAAGCCGTGGGCGGAAGCGATCGCTGCCACCGCGGCCTGCTGCTCGGGCAATGCGGTCGGCAGGGTCGGCAGCGACACGGCCGACGCGACCTTGTGTTTGCGCGCGCGGGGCAGCTTGCCGCGCCGCAACATCGGCGGCAGCGCGAAGGACATCACCTGGCCCAGCGGGTGCTGGTAGTAACGGCTGCAGAACTCGCAGAGCGCCAGCCAGTCGGCGGGCAGGGGCGGCATGTCGCGCAGGACTGCCTCGATGGCCCTGAGCTTGTCGACCGGCTGCTCGGTGGCGTCCGTGACGCCAACGACGACGCCAAGCTTGCTGCCGCTGCCGAAAGGCACGACGACGCGGCATCCGACATCGGCCAAGGAGGCATCGTCCGCCCGATAGTCGAAGAGCCGCGGTAAAGGCACGTCGAGCGCCACTCGAACGAAAGTCATAGGCCGTTCAGCTTCGGTCATAGGCGATCAAGGGCTTGGTCCGCTTAGTTCGACTCGACTTCCGTTTTCAGAGCTAATTGGTTGGTAAAGCAGGGAATTTTTCTTACCCACAAATTCTGTGGATAAGTTTGTGGGCAGAGGCATGCGCCGCAGGCTAAATGACGGGCCTGTAAAGAGAATTTAACATCAGCTTAATTTTGAGGCGAACAAAACACATTGAAAAACATTAACTTAGTAATTCATGGTGAAAAATAGTGGTATTGCCGACCGGCGCAGGCAACTGGCCTGAGATTGTGAATAAGTGGCTTGTCAAGCCCCCGCGGCAAGCCTTGCGGGGCCTGCATCGCCGGGAGTCTTGTCCGGGGTGCCGCACGGGGTCGGCGACTCCGCTGCCATGAGCCCGTAAGGCGGATGACGCCGGCCTATGCGGGCACGACACCGTGAAAGCCGCGGCTGTACTGGCGCACGGTATCGACGAGTACGGCGACGCTGTCCGGATGGACATGTTGCGAGATGCCGTGGCCGAGATTGAAGACGTGGCCGCTCGTAGCAGTGTGCTTGCCGAAACTGTCCAGCACCCGCTGGGCTTCGCGGGCGATGCCCTCGGGCGAAGCGAACAAGGCCACCGGATCGAGGTTGCCCTGCAGGGCGACGCGATCGCCGACGCGCCGACGCGCTTCGCCGATGTCGCAAGTCCAGTCGAGGCCGACCGCGTCGACGCCGATGGCGGCAATCGATTCCAGCCACTGGCCGCCGCCCTTGGTGAACACGATGGAAGGCACGCGCTCGCCGTCATGCACCTTCTTGAGGCCGGCGACGATGCGCTCCATGTAGGTTAGCGAAAACTCCCGGTAGGCCCAGGCCGGCAGCATGCCGCCCCAGGTGTCAAAGATCATCGCAGCCTGGGCACCCGACTGGATCTGGGCATTCAGGTAGTCGGTGACCGCGGTCGTCGTCACGTCGAGGATGCGGTGCAGCAGGTCGGGCCGGCTGTAGAGCATGGACTTGACGGTGCGGTAGTCCTCGGAGCCGCCGCCCTCGACCATGTAGCAGGCCAGCGTGAACGGCGAACCGGAGAAGCCGATCAGCGGCACGGTGTTGTTGAGTGCGCGGCGGATTTCGGCGACGGCGTCCATCACATAGCGCAGATGGACATTGGGATCGGGCGCCTGCAGATCGCGGATCTCCCATTCCTCGCGCAACGGCCGCTCGAACCGGGGCCCCTCGCCGTCGGCGAAATAGAGGCCGAGGCCCATCGCGTCGGGCACGGTCAGGATGTCGGAGAACAGGATCGCCGCGTCGAGGTTGTAGCGGGCCAGCGGCTGCAGGGTCACTTCGCAGGCCAGCGTCGGCGACTTGCACAACTGCAGGAAGCTGCCGGCCCGCTTGCGCGTCTCGCA